>NZ_JBSFGJ010000509.1:0-6251 GCF_053596515.1 Nonomuraea sp. NPDC001684 | reverse complement strand
GCGTGGTCTGGTGCACGTCGATGTCGGCGCCGATGGCGTTGCAGTGGTCCTCGCCCATCCGGTCGAGCCGCTGGACGAGGTCGAGGCGCACGGGGTCGGCCAGGGCGCGCAGCACCTCCACCAGCCGGATGGCCTCGGTGGCCGGTTGTGACACCTCACGCATGGTCGCCCCCTGTGTTCCGCACGCCTGTCACGCTACCAATAGGTGGATATATGGACAAGTATCCATGTATTCCCTAGGGTTCCCCTCGATGCGTCCGAGGTCCCTATGAAAGGTGGCACCGTCCGGTGTTGCGACGACTTCTCCCTCTGGCCCTGGCGACCTTCGCCGTGGGCACCGACAGCTACGTGATCGCGGGCCTGCTCCCGGCCATCGCCGCCGACCTGCGGGTCTCCACTCCCGCCGCCGGGCAGTTGGTGACGGTGTTCGCCCTGGTGATGGCCCTGTCGGCGCCGGTCATGGGCGCGCTCACCGGTGGGCTGGACAGGCGGACCGCGCTGCTGGTCGCGTTGGGCGTCTTCGTGGCCGGCAACGCCGTCACCGCTCTGGGCACCGGTTACGAGGTGGTGATGATCGCCCGCGTCGTCACCGCGGTGGGCGCCGGGATGATCAACTCCGCTGCGTCCAGCACCGCGGGGGCGATCGCGCCTGCGGAACGCCGGGGCAGGGCTCTGGCCTTCGTGCTGGGCGGGCTGACGGCGGCGACGGCGTTGGGCCTTCCGCTCGGCACGCTGATCGGCCGTGCCGACTGGCACGTCACCCTATGGGCGGTCGCCGGGGTCGGCCTGGTCGCGGCGCTGGGGATCGCCGCCGGGCTGCCCGAGGTGCGGCTGCCCGCCGCCTCGCTGGGGGAGCGGCTGCGTCCGCTGAAGGAGGGCCGGGTCGTGGCGCTGCTGGCCGTCACCACGCTGGTCTTCCTCGGCGCCTACACCCTCTACACCTACATCGGGCCGGCCCTGCGGGAGGCGACGGGCGGCTCTGAACCGCTGTTCGCCGCCGTCCTACTGGTCTGGGGGGTCGGGGTCCTGGCCGGGAACCTCGTCGCCGGACGGCTGGTCGACCGGTACGACCCCGCGCACGTGCTGACCGGGCCCCTCGCCGTCGCCGTCGTCGCGCTGGCCCTCACGCCGGTGGCGACCGGCACGTTCGTGTCGGCCCTGGCATGGGCCGCGGTCTGGGGTGTGGCCCTGGGCGTCGTCGTCGTGCCCCAGCAGCATAGGCTCATCGCGCTCGGCCCGGCCGCGGCGCCGGTCCTGCTCGGCCTCAACTCCTCAGCCATCTACATCGGGATGGCGCTCGGCGGGGGGCTGGGCGGGCTGGCCCAGGAGTGGTTCGCCGTCGTGCCCGCCGCGCTGGGGCTGCCGGCCGCGGGGGTCACGGCCGTGGCGCTGCTCCACCACCTGGCGACCGCCCGCCGCCGTACGCCCGCCGCGCCCCGGCCCTCCTGAGTGCGGGGGGCAGCCTGCCCCGGCGGCTGCGGGGAGGAACGCGGCGGCCTCCCGCAGCGCGGCGCGGGCCGGCACGTAGGCCAGGGCCGCCCTCCAGTGCCCCGGCCGACCGGCGATCGTGTCAGACGCGCCGGCCGGTGTCCATGCTCACCCCTCGATGCGACCGAGCCAGGCGTCCTGGGCGTCGGCCAGCTGGTCTGCCAGCGGCAACGGGACGAAGCGGCACGCGAACTCCATGCCGGCGTCCGTGCCGTCGCCGTGGACCCGGTGGTGCCAGGCGTCGGGGCTGTCGGGGGCGGCGGTGAGGTGGAAGAACGTCGTGTGCCGGGGCTGCCCGTTGTCCTCGCGAGGTTTGTGGTCGACCGCGATGGGCCCGACGACGGTGAGCTCGGTCAGGCCGGTCTCCTCCGCGACCTCCCGCAGGACGGCCTGTTCCAGGCTCTCGTCCGGCAGGACTCCGCCCGCCGGCACCTGGGTGCCGGCTTCGGGCGCGTCGACGTGGTCGAAGACGAGGAGTTCGGGGGTGGTCCGCTGTCGGATGACGTAGGCGGCGACGCGGATTCTCGGCTCGGGCATCCGTTCATGATCGCAGACGCCGAGCCGAGAGATCCGGGTGGTCTACGAGACGTACAGCAGCCAGTAGGGGGGCTTGGCGTAGATGCTGTTCAGGCGGCAGGAGGCGGTCTTCCCCGCGGCGGTGTACGGGGCGGCGGCCCGCGCGCAGGCGTCCGGCGTGGGGTAGACGCCGACCAGGACGGGGGTGGAGGTCTGCGCCGTGGCCGCCTGGGCAGCGGCGGGGAAGGCGAGGGTGGCCAGGACAAGTGCGACGCCGGCCGCGGCGCGGCGGAGTGTGTTCGTGTTGATAACCATGGGTGGAACGGTAGAAGTCGTCCCCTTTCGCGGTCGTCAAAGCGATCCTTGATTCCCCGTCCCCCTCGGGGATGATTTCCGCGGCCGGGACGTCGTCCTCCTGGAAGGGGGGAGTGTGGTCGAATCGCTCCCATGACGATCGAGCACCTCCCCGTCTCCGGTGACGGCCGCCTGTGGGCCGAGCAGGCCGGCGACGGTCCTCCCATGGTCCTGTTGCACGGCTCCGTGCACGACAGCCGCCTGTGGGACGGCGTCTTCCCCGAACTCGCGCGCCACCGCACCGTGATCCGGTACGACGCGCGGGGCCTGGGCCGTTCGACGCCGCCGACCGCGCCGTTCCGCTACGAGGACGACCTGCTCGCGGTCCTCGACCACTTCGGCGTCGAGCGTGCCGCGCTGGTGGGGCTGAGCATGGGCGGGGAGGTCGCGCTCGACTTCACCTTGGAGCACCCGGAACGGGTGCGGTCCTTGACCCTGGTCGCGGCGTCGGCAGGCGGCCACGACTGGCCGAGCTCTCCCGAACTGGACGCCTACGCGGCGGCCGACCGCGGGGACGACCCCGGCCGCCTGGCCGAGATGGAGCTCACGCTCTGGGCCTCGCTGGGCGACCGGGCGCCGGGATACGCGGCGATCCGCGACATGGTCACCGAGAACGCCGGGCTGCGGGTGGCCGCGGAGAAGGGGCACGCCCTGTTCGCGGAGGTGGGCGCCGTCGAGCTCCTCGACCGGGTCGCGGTGCCCACGACCGTGGTGGTCGGCGACCACGACCACCCGGAGATCGGCGTGATCGCCCGCCGGCTCGCCGCGGGCATTCCCGGCGCGCGCCTGGAGATCGTGGCCGCCGCCGACCACTACCTGCCGTTGCGCGCGCCGGAACGGCTCCTGGACGTCCTGCTCGCCGATTGAAAGGCGTGCCGACGGCGGCGCGGTCGTCGGGCATAGGGTGATCGGCATGGCATTGCGGCTGGTTCAGGTGAACTTCAAGGCTCGGGACGACGCGGCGCTCGGCCGGTTCTGGGCGGACGCGCTGGGCTGGGGCGTCTCCAGCGAGGGCCCCGGCGTGACCAACGTCGAGCCCGTGGGCTTCGCCTGGCCCGATCCCAGCGCCGTCTGCGTCGACGTCGTCACCGTCCCCGACCCCGAGACGGTGAGGTACCGGGTGCACCTCGATCTCGCCACCGCCTCCGAGGCCCATCAGGCGGAGCTGGTGGCCCGGCTGGAGGAGCTCGGCGCGAAGCCCGCCGACGTGGGCCAGGGCGACGTGCCGTGGGTTGTGATGGCCGATCCGGAGGGCAACGTGTTCTGCGTGCTGGAGCCCCGGGAGATCTACCGGGACACCGGGCCGATCGCCGCGGTGGTGGTCGACTGTTCCGACCCGCGGGCCATGGCCCGGTTCTGGGGCGAGGCGGCGGGCTGGACCGTGCACGAGGTGAGCGACGAACACGCGCGGCTGCGTGCGCCCGAGGGTGTCGGGCCCTACCTGGAGTTCCTGCGCACGACGCCCGGCCCGAAGACCGTGTGGAACCGGGTGCACATCGACCTGCTGCCGCACCGCGGCGCCGACCAGGCGGCGGAGGTGGCCCGGCTGGCCGAGCTCGGCGCGACGTCCGCCGACGTGGGTCAGGGCGACGTGCCGTGGGTCGTGATGGCCGATCCGGAGGGCAACGAGTTCTGCGTCCTGGGCGCCCCGCGCTGACCCGGGACGCGCTCAGCGGGTCACGGTGGTCTCCCGTCCCAGCCGCGCCAGCTTGTCGGGATTGCGCACGTGGTAGGCGCCGGTGACGTAGCCGTTCTCCACGCGCACCGCCACGACTCCGTCGATCTCGCCGTCGATCCGCACGAGCAGCCCGGGCCCGCCGTTGATCTGCACCAGCTCGACCGATCTGTCCGCGTCGTGCTTCCACCAGCCGGCGGCCAGCAGGCGGGCCACGTTGTCGATGCCCACGACGGGCCGCAGCAGGGCGTGCCGGCGGCCGCCGCCGTCGCTCAGGGCGACGACGTCCGGCGCGAGGACGTCGAGCAGGCTCTGCAGCTCGCCGGTCTCGACCGCCCGCTGGAAGGCCTGGAGCGCGGCCCGGGTCTCGGCCGGGGAGGTGGTGCCGCGCGGCCGGCGGGCGGCGACGTGCGCCCGCGCCCGGTAGGCGATCTGGCGGACCGCTGACGGGCTCCTGCCGACGGCGTCGGCGATCTCGTCGTAGTCCAGCTCGAACACCTCGCGCAGCACGAACACCGCCCGCTCGGTCGGCTGCAACGTCTCCAGCACCAGCAGCATCGCCATGGAGACGCTCTCGGCGAGTTCGACGTCCTCGGCCACGTCGGGGGCGGTCAGCAGCGGCTCGGGCAGCCACGGCCCGACGTAGGACTCCTTGCGCCGGCCCAGTGCGCGCAGCCGGTCGAGCGCCTGCCGGGTGACGATCCGCACCAGGTAGGCGCGCTCCTCCCGGACGGCGGCGAGGTTGACGTCCGCCCATCGCAGCCAGGTCTCCTGCAGGACGTCCTCGGCGTCGGCGGCCGAGCCGAGCATCTCGTAGGCGACGGTGAACAGCAGGTTGCGGTGGGCGACGAACACCTGGGTGGCGGAGCCGGGCGGCCCGGCGTGTTCGTCGTGATCGGTCATGTCCCGCTCCTGCCTGTCCGTTCTGCGCACTGCCACACGCACAAGACGCCGTCGTGCGCCGCCGCGTAACACGTCCGGCCGGTGGCCTACGTCACAGCGCCGCCGGTGTTACGGGGGCCGGGGCGGCGGCGTCTCGTGGTCGTCAGGACGCCGCGCGGACGATCCGCGCGGCGCGACGACGAGTCGAGAACGCGAAGGGAAGTCTTCCTCATGTCCATGTCCACGACGACCGGCCGGCGGTCGCGTATGCCCAATCCCCTCCCCTTCCTCCCCGAGCTGGCGGTGGTCGGCGAGGGGCTGCACAAGGCCCTGCGGAACGGGGTGATCCCCCCGGTGACCATCGCGCTGCTGCAGCTGCGCGCCGGGCAGCTGCTGGGCAGCACGTACTTCACGGTCAGGGAGACCGCCAACCTGCGCGGGCTGGGGGAGCCGGAGGAGCGCATCACCGCCGTGGCCACCTGGCGGGACGCCACCTGTTTCACCGAGGCGGAACGCGTCGCGCTGGAGCTGGTGGAGGCGGTCCTCACCCCGAACCCGTCGGGGGAGCGCGTCGGCGACGAGCTGTACGCCAGGGCGTCGGCGCTGTACGACGACAGGGCGATGTGGTCGCTGGTCATGGCGATCGCCCACATCGGCTTCTTCACCCCGGCGGCCCTCATCGCCAAGCCGATCCCCGGCATGCCGCCCGGCCGGAACTACAGCGAGTGAGAAAGGCGCCTGACATGAGCATCACCACGTTCGCGGTGGCCGGGGCGACCGGCCGGCTGGGCCGCCACGTCGTCGACGTCCTGACCGAGAGGGGTCACCGGGTCGTGCCGATGTCCCGCGCCACCGGCGTGGACGTCGTCACCGGTCAGGGCCTCGCCGAGGCGCTGACGGGGGCGCAGGTCGTCATCGACGTCGCCTCCTGGCACTCCTCCGACCAGGAGGCGGCGACGGAGTTCTTCCGCGCCTCGGCCCGCAACCTGCACGAGTACGGCCGCCGGGCCGGGGTCGCGCGGATCGCTGTGGCGTCCATCATCGGGGCCGACAGGGCCACCGCCGGTTTCCTGGCCGCCAAGAGGGTGCACGAGGAGCTGCTGCTTGCCGGGCCGCTTCCCGTCCGCGTGCTGCGGGCGGCGCAGTTCCACGAGTTCGTGGGGCAGCTGCTGGACTGGCGGCCCGGTGATGTGGCCTATGTCCCGGAGCTGCCCACCCAGCTCGTGGCCTGCCGCGTCGTGGCCGAGGAGCTGGCCGACCTGGCCGTCGCCGCGACCGTGCCCGGCACGCCGATCCCCGAGATCGCCGGTCCGCGCAGGGAGACGCTGGCGGAGGC
>NZ_JBSFGJ010000508.1:0-6255 GCF_053596515.1 Nonomuraea sp. NPDC001684 | reverse complement strand
AGGTGCAGGAAGAACACCGTCCGCCAGTCCCAGACGCCGACCAGCATGCCGCCCAGCGACGGCCCCGACGCCGTCGCCACCGACTGCGACCACGGGCACGCCGCGTCCCACGTGCTCCAGCAGGTCGCGCGCCGCGCCGCCCGGGAAGATCGCCAGGCCGTCGACGCTGCCGGCCAGATCGAAGCTGCCCAGCGAGTCGCGACTGGCCCCCGACCCGAGCATCACCGAGCGGCCCAGCCGCTGCGCCTCCAGCTCGAACCCGCGCTGGATCTCGTCGACGTAGAGCGGGAATCGCCGCACGTCACCGAGCCCGTCGAGCTCCCGGGCCACCATGGCGTCGAGATCCTGGGCGCCGAGGTCGGCGGGCAGGAACATGTCGAAGGCGTACAGGCCGAGCGCCTGGGAGCGGCCCTTGGCGAGCCCGCGCGCGCTGCCGCTCGGCACGTAGCCGAGGGCCCGCGCGGCCTGCAGGACCAGCTCGCGCGTCTCCGGGCGAACCCGCTCCGGCTGCCGGAAGGTGTGCGAGACCGTCGCGATGGAGACGCCTGCCCGCTCAGCGACGTCGTAGACGGTCGCCCTCTGCGCCACCGGACCATCACCCGCCCTTCCCGGCGTCGCCTGCGAACGGATCGTATCCGCTTCGGGTCACCACCCTACGCGCCGCGCCCGGCCGGTGATCACCACGCTCGTACGCGTACCGGAGGCGACCGGGATCTTGACGGGACGCCCGCGCCCGGTAAAACTAACCACCTGGTAGGAAATGGCTGCGCGCCGCGGGTTCGCCCTGCGTGCGCGGTGTTCACCTCCGCCGCCGCGCCGGCCCCTGCCCTCACCCCCCTCCAGAGAAGGTGGCCCATGTTCGGGAAGAAGTCCCTCACACTCTCAGCGGCGGTCGTCACGGCGGCCGTCTCTTCGCTCCTGGCGACGCCGGCCGCGCACGCCTCCGCCCGTGACACCGCCGTCGGCCACTATGTGGCCCTCGGCGACTCCTACACCGCGGGCCCGGGAATCCCGAACCAGACGGACGCCGACTGCGGCCGTTCCGACCGCAACTACCCGACCCTGACCGCGGCCGCGCGGACCGTCGCCGCCTTCACGGACGTCAGCTGCGCCGGCGCGACCACGGCGAACATGACCGGCGCACAGGGCGCGGCCCCGCCGCAGCTGGACGCGCTCCGCCCGGAGACGGACCTGGTCACCCTCGGGATCGGCGGCAACGACATCAACGTCAGCGGCATCATCGGCCGCTGCGTCATCCTCGGCAAGCTCAACCCCGGCGGCTCGCCGTGCAAGGCCAGCTACACCCTGGCCGGCATCGACCAGCTCGCCGGGCGCATCGCCGCCACCGGCGACAAGGTCGACGCCGTGCTCCAGGAGATCAGGCGGCGCTCCCCCGGCGCGGACGTCCTCGTCGTCGGCTATCCGGTCATCATGCCGGACGACGGGAGCAACTGCTATGCGACCGTCCCCATCGCCAAGGGTGACGCGCCCTGGCTGCGGGACGTGGAGAAGCGCCTCAACGCCATGCTCGCCGCCCGCGCCGCGGCGGGCGGCGCCCGATTCGTCGACACCTACACCGGCTCGGTGGGCCACGACCTGTGCAAGCCCCTCGGCGTCCGGTGGATGGAGCCGATGGAGGGCGTGGACTCGGTGGGACTCCACCCCAACGCCTCGGGCCACCAGGCCATGTCCACCGCCGTGCTGACCGCGGTGGACGCCGCCCGGCGCTGACGGCGCCGCCGCCGCGGATCCTGATGGCCGTCAGGTTCGGACGGCGCCGGTGATGCGGCGGCGGAACACCCAGTACGTCCACGCCTGGTAGGCCAGCACCAGGGGCGTGAAGACGGCCGCGACCCACGTCATCACCGTCAGCGTGTACGGGCTGGAGGCCGCGTTGGTCACGGTGAGGCTGTTGGCCGGGTCCAGGGCGGGCATGACGTTCGGGAACAGGCCGGTGAAGATCGCGGCCACCAGGGCGACCACGGCGACCGCGCTGGCGGTGAAGGCCCACCCGTCGCGGCCGCGCACGGTCGCGGCCACCGCGCCGGCCAGGCCGAGCGCGACCAGCGCCACGGCCGCCCACCGCAGCGCGCCGCCGCCGTCCGAGAGCAGCAGGAACGCCATCACGACCAGGAACGCCGCCGGGGAGATGCTCTTGGCCATCCGGCCGGCGGCCAGGCGCAGGTCGCCGGTGGTGCGCAGGGCCAGGAAGACCGCGCCGTGCAGGGTGAACAGCAGCAGCGTGGCCAGCCCGCCGAGCAGCGCGAACGGGTTGAGCAGGGTCAGCAGCGTGCCGGTGTACTCGTGCTCGGCGTTCAGCGGCACACCGCGCACGATGTTGGCGAACGCCACCCCCCACAGGAAGGCCGGGACGAGCGAGCCCCAGAACAGCGCCCGGTCCCAGCCGCGCGTGCTGTCGCTCTTGCTGCGGTACTCCAGGGCCACGCCGCGGGCGATGAGCGCCAGCAGAATGAGGAACAGCGGCAGGTAGAAGCCGCTGAACAGGGTGGCGTACCACTCGGGGAAGGCGGCGAAGGTCGCGCCTCCGGCCACCAGCAGCCACACCTCGTTGCCGTCCCACACCGGGCCGATCGTCTTCAGGACGGCCCGCCGATCGGCCTCCTCGCGGCTCAGGACGGGCATCAGGATGCCGACGCCGAAGTCGAAGCCCTCCAGCAGGAAGTAGCCGGTCCACAGCACGGCGATCAGGACGAACCAGACGTTTTCCATGATTTCCTCAGTAGCTCAGCGCGGGGACGGCGGTCTCGGGCTCGTCCTGCTCGTTCGGCCCGATCCGGATGAACTTGACCAGCAGCCGGATCTCGATGATCGCGAGCACGGCGTAGGCCAGGGTGAAGCCGACCAGCGTGATGGCCACCGAGGGGACGTCCGCCGTCGGCGAGACGGCGTAGGCGGTGCGCATCAGCCCGAAGACGGTCCACGGCTGGCGGCCCATCTCGGTGAAGATCCAGCCCATGCTGTTGGCCAGGAACGGCAGGCCGATCCCGGCGATGGCCAGCCGGTAGGCCCAGCGGCCCGCGGGCAGCCGGCCGCGCCTGGTCAGCCAGAGCCCGGCCAGGGCGAGCAGCGCCGACAGCATGCCGAACCCGATCATCAGCCGGAAGGACCAGTAGGCCAGGCCGACGATCGGCCGGTAGTCGCCGGGGCCGTACAGGGCCTGGTAGCGGGCCTGGATGTCGTTGATGCCCTCGACCTCGCCGTCCAGGGTGTTGGTGGACAGCAGGCTCAGGCCGTAGGGGATCTGCAGGTTGACGTGGTTGCGGCCGTTCTCGACGTCGCCGATGGCGAACAGGGAGAAGCCGGCGGAGGTCTCGTCCTCCCACAGGGCCTCGGCGGCGGCCATCTTCATCGGCTGCTGCTCGGTCATGATCTGGGCCTGCCAGTGGCCGGAGAACGACACCCCGACCGCCGAGACCAGGCTGACGGCCAGCGCCAGCCGGGCCGAGGTGCGAAAGAGGGAGACGTCCCGCTTGCGCAGCAGGAACCAGGCGCTGACGCCCAGCACGAACGCGGCCGCGGTCAGGAACGCCCCAAACAGGACGTGCGGGAAGGTGACCAGCGTGGTCGAGTTGGTCAGCACGGCCCAGATGTCGGTCAGCTCGGCGCGGCCGTTGTTGATCCGGTAGCCGACGGGGTGCTGCATCCAGGAGTTGGCCGCCAGGATGAAGTAGGCCGAGATGTTGGTGCCGATGGCGGCCAGCCAGATCGTGGCCAGGTGCAGGCGGGGCGACAGCCGGTCCCAGCCGAAGATCCACAGGCCGAGGAAGGTGGACTCCAGGAAGAAGGCCATCAGCCCTTCCATGGCCAGCGGCGCCCCGAACACGTCGCCGACGAAGCGGGAGTAGTCACTCCAGTTCATCCCGAACTGGAACTCCTGCACGATGCCCGTCACCACGCCCATGGCGAAGTTGATCAGGAACAGCCGGCCCCAGAACCGGGTCAGCCGCAGGTACTCCGGCTTCTTCGTCCGGTGCCACGCCGTCTGCAGACCGGCCACGATGATCGACAGGCCGATCGTGAGCGGCACGAAGAGGAAGTGGTAGACGGTCGTGATGCCGAACTGCCACCGGGAGAGATCCAGGACATCCATGCAGGCCAGGCTCCTCTTCCCGGCCGCCGCGCCGTAGGGCCGTGCGTCCCGTGGGCGAGGGACGTTGGTCCCATGAAGGGGCGAAGGACCCTGTCCGGGGTACGGGGGGCCTGGAAGGCTGCGACACGCATGGGGACGCAGCGGCAGGAGGAGACAGTGACAGGGACCGGCGACTTCGGCCACCGCATCCAGTACCACCGGCAGCGGCTGGGGCTCACCGTCGAGCAGGTGGCGGAGCGGGCGGACATGTCCGCCGGCTACCTCCGGTACATGGAGGAGCACGTGGACATCCCGGACAGGGGAACCCTGAACCGCCTGGCCGACGCGCTCGGGACGACCGGCCAGGATCTGCTGGGCGGCGGGCGCGACCGTCCGCCGGGCGTCGGGCCCGCGATGGCCGAGCCCGTCCTGGAGGTCCTCGACCGCGAGGAGTGCCTGCGCCTGATCGCGCCCGGCGGCATCGGCCGGATCGCGTTCAACGGCTCGCACGGGCCTACGGTGCTGCCCGTCAACTTCCGCGTGCACGACGGCGCCATCGTCTTCCGCACCGCCGCGGGCGGCCCGCTCGACCAGGACCTGCGGACCGGCCTGGAGGGCGTCGAGGTCATGGTGGGCTTCGAGGTGGACCGGATCGACGAGGCCCGGCGGCAGGGGTGGAGCGTGCTCGTGCAGGGGCCCGCCCACCACGTGACCCCGGACGAGCAGGCCGAGCCGGACGTCACCCCGTGGGCGGGCGGCGACCGGCGGCTGCACATCCGGATCGTCCCCCACCACGTCACCGGCCGCCGCATCCACTCCATGTGAGGGGGGCCGGCCCCGGAGGCTAGAAGCGCGGCCGGACGACCGCCACCGGGCAGGCCGCGTGGTGCAGCACCCCGTGGCCGACCGAGCCCAGCACGGCCGAGGCGAAGCCGCCGAGCCCGCGCGAGCCCACCACCACCAGGTCGGCCGTCCCGGCGGCGCGGACCAGGGCGGAGACCGGGTGCTCGCACGGCTGTTCCTCGGTGATGACCAGGTCGGGGTTGGCCTGCCGCCACGGGACGACGTGCCCGTGCGGCGGCGTCCGGACGACGACGACCGGGCCGGCGGCGTGCCCGGCCACGGCGACGCTCACCGATCCGGCCGGCATGCCGGTGAACCCGCCGAGCCCGCGCGAGCCCAGCACCAGGCTGTCGGCCGCGAGCGACTCCGCGACCAGGGTGTCCACGACGTTCCCGGCGATCACCTCTGTCGTCACCCCGACCCGCTCGGCCTCCCCGCCCCGTCCGGCCTGCCCGGCCAGGGCGGCGGCGGCCTCCAGCGCGCGGGCGGGGTCGTCCGTCCCGCCGGGCCGGCGCACGTGCACGATGCGCAGGTCCAGCCCGCGCCGCGCGGCGTCGGCCGCCGCCCATTCCACCGCCGCGGTCGCGGGCGCGGATCCGTCCACCGCCACCACGATCTGACCGCCCATCACACCTCTCCTTCCCGGGCTCCGCGCCGGTCAGCGGGACCGGACGGGGACGCGTCGGCGGTAGACGACGTAGGGCCGCCACAGGTACGCCACCGGCGCCGACCACACGTGCACCAGCCGGGTGAACGGCCAGATCGCGGCGAGCAGCCAGGCCGACATCGCGTGCAGCTGGAACAGCAGCGGCACGTCGGCCATCAGCCGCGGGTCGGGTCGGAAGGTCAGCACGCCCCGGAACCAGACGGCGATCGTGGCCCGGTAGTCGTAGCCGCCGCCGAGCAGGTTGCTGCCCACGGTCGCGGCCATGCCGAGCACGATCACCCCGGCCAGCACGGTGAACAGCACCCTGTCGGCGCGGGTGGTGGTGCGCCGTACCCGCGGGCTGGTCAGGCGCCGGGCCAGCAGCAGCGTCAGGCCCGCGACGACCATGACCCCGGCCACGGTCCCGGCGCTGACCGACACCAGGTGGTAGAGGTGCTCGTCCACGCCGACCGCCTCGGTCCAGCTCTTGGGGACGAGCAGGCCGAGCACGTGACCGCCGATGGCCGCGAACGCGCCCAGGTGGAACAGCGGCGAGCCGAGCCGCAGCAGCCTGCTCTCCAGCACCTGCGTGGTACGGGTGGTCCAGCCGAACTGGTCCACCCGCCAGCGCCAGACGTGCCCGGCGACGAAGATCGTCAAGGCGACATAGGGGACG
>NZ_JBSFGJ010000507.1:0-6262 GCF_053596515.1 Nonomuraea sp. NPDC001684 | reverse complement strand
AGGCGCCCCGGCTCATCGCCGGCCTGGCCGGGCTGGTCCGCGACGTCGGCCTGGCCGAGGAGCTGGCCCAGGACGCACTGGTCGCGGCCCTGGAGCAGTGGCCGGAATCGGGCGTGCCACGCAACCCGGGCGCCTGGCTGATGACGGTGTCCAAGCGCCGCGCCGTCGACCTGATCCGCAGGAACGAGCGGATGTCCCGCAACCTGGCCGAGCTGGGCCACCGGCTGGAGACGGCCGCTGAGCCGCCCGAGCCCGACGAGATCGAGGACGACCTGCTGCGGCTGGTCTTCACCGCCTGCCATCCGGCGCTGTCGATGGAGGCCCGGGTGGCCCTGACGCTGCGGGTGCTCGGCGGCCTGAGCACCGACGAGATCGCCCGCGCGTTCCTGGTGCCCGAACCGACCGCCGCCCAGCGGATCGTGCGGGCCAAGCGCACCCTGGCCGACCGGAAGGTCCCGTTCGAGGTGCCGCAGGGCGCCGAGCTGGCCGGACGCCTGTCGTCCGTGCTGGAGGTCATCTACCTGATCTTCAACGAGGGGTACTCGGCGACCGCGGGCGACGACTGGATGCGGCCCGGCCTGTGCGAGGACGCGCTGCGGCTGGGCCGGGTGCTGGCCGGGCTGATGCCCGCCGAACCCGAGGTGCACGGGCTGGTCGCGCTCATGGAGATCCAGGCGTCCAGGGCGGCGGCCCGGGTGGGGCCGTCCGGGGAGCCGGTGCTGCTGCTGGAACAGGACCGCACCCGGTGGGACCGGCTGCTCATCGGCCGCGGGCTGGCGGCCCTGGCCCGAGCCGAGAGCCTGACCGAGGAACGGGCCGCGAGCCTGGCCGAGAAGCGAACCAAGGGCCTGGCCGAGGAGCGTGCGGAGAGCTTGGCCGAGGAACGGGCCGAGGAGCGGGTGGGCGCGGCGGGGCCGTACACGCTGCAGGCCGCGATCGCGGCCTGCCACGCCCGCGCGTTCGACCCCGGCGACACCGACTGGGTGCGCATCGCGAGCCTGTACGAGTCGCTGGCCCGGCTGGCCCGCTCCCCCGTCGTCGAGCTCAACCGCGCGGTGGCGCTGTCGATGGCCTACGGCCCGGCGGTGGGCCTCGACCTGCTCGACCAGATCGTGGACGAGCCGGCGCTCAAGGGTTACCACCTGCTGCCGAGCGTCCGCGGCGACCTGCTGTTCCGGCTGGGCCGGCGCGGCGAGGCGCGGGCCGAGTTCGAACGGGCGGCCTCGATGACCCGCAACTCCCGCGAGCGCGCCCTGCTCCACGAACGCGCCGCCGCCTGCTGAGGCCCGCATCAGGCTGAGGCCGGACGCTGTGGCGGGCACTCTGCCGACCGCCGTGCCAACCGCTGGGCCTACCGCTGGGCCGGGCACTTACAGACCGCGCGAATAGGGCTTGGGGCGGAGGGCGCAAGTGGCTACGTGCCTCGGCTGTCGATCATCATCGTGACCAGGCTGGACCTATGCTGAGCCAATGACCGACAACGGCGCCCCCACGAGAAGCTCGGGCGCTGAAGAGCCTGGCGTTGACGCGAAACTGCCCGCGACCGTGCGTATCGCCGGGGTTGTGTTGAGAAGGATGGAGAGCCCTCCATCGCTGGCCTGCTGGACCGGTTACTTCCCGGAGCCGACAGGCGCGGTCGAGACCGGGATGAGTCTGGTGATCGAGCCAGCCGCCCCGCCAGAAGAGGCCACCCTCCATTTCGCTCACGACGTCGTGAGCCACTTCGATGTCTTCGTCGACCGAGCTTTGGAGTACTGCCGCACCCGACTCCGGGAATCGCACTTCGAACTCACCACTGAGGAACTGAGCTGGCTCGACCTTCCGGAGTTGCCACTGGCAGTTCCCGAAGCAACCGTGTGGGCCGACCGAACCTGGGCAATCCGTTTCACGGAGAGCAGGCTCCGAATGGCGGACCCCTACGGAATCCTCGTGACGTTCAACGGAAGGCAGCCTGTCGCCGTCGAGGGCCTCGACGACGAGCAATGAACCGCTCGACGCGCCATCGGGCGTGTGTTCACGGGTGGCGGTTGGGTCGGTTGTCCCAGCGGTGCGTTGTCCAGGCCCGGCGGATCAGGCCGCGTAAGAACGCGTCAATGACCGTCGCGTGGTGTTCGTGGCAGCGGGCGAGGCGCTGGAAGGCGTTCTGCCAGGCATGGGTACGCTCCACATGCCACCTGTCGCTTGCCTTGACCGGTGCCTTCTCGCCTTGTGCGCGATCCGGCCGCCCAGGCCACGTTCGGCAAGCAGGGGGCGGGTCTTGTCGGAGTCGCAGCCGGCGTCCAGGTGCACGGTGATGTCGTCGGGCAGGGGCCGGAGGTCGTCCAGCAGGTCCAGTGGTGCGGATCGTCGTAGCCGCGAATGGCCCGGGTGGAACTCCGGCCGCATCGGCAACAGGGCCGCGAACTGCTCCCACAACGGTTCGGTCTGCCAGGGCGGCAGAACAGGCACAAGTCTCCCCAACGATCACACAATGGTGCCACTCCATGATCGCCAGGACTCGTACCCGCTCTGCCACCAGTCTCCCCAACCGCCCCCATCCGCGCAGCCACTCAGCCGGACGCCGCCGACGCTGCGCCGGACGCCGCGGGCGGGCCCCGGGTCAAGGCGTTGGAACGTGCCAGCCGACCGTCACGCTCCGTGACAGCCATACCTGACCGGGAGCAAGCTCGGAGGGTCCGGGCGACATGCCCTTGATGCGGCACGAAAGATGTCTCTTGAGGTGGGAGCGCTCCCAAACAGCCCTTCACACCCTTCATCCCCTTAAATCCCGATTCTGGGTGGCAAAACGCACGATTGGTAACGGTTCCGTTTCGGCGGATTGACGGACACAGCCGGTAAGTGCACCCTTTGTGGGAGCGCTCCCAAACACTCCCGCCGCGGCGGAGCGCGTGCCGCGGTGCACCTCCCATCAGTCACCCGAGAAGGGGTCCCTCATGATGATCAGCAAGCGTCGCGGTCTGGCCGCGGCCTCAGCCCTGGCCGCGGCGGCGCTGACCGTCGCGTCGTGCGGCAGCGGCGACACGCCGGCCGCCGGCAACAGCCCCGCCTCCTCCGCGGCGGCGGCCGAGCCCGTCACCATCCGGGTGCAGACCTTCGGCGGCGGCTCCAACTTCGGCTACAAGAACGCCATCGAGAAGTGGAACGCCGAGCACAAGGACATCCAGATCAAGGAAGAGCACCTGACCGACCAGTTCGAGCAGCAGTACTGGCCCCAGATGATCCAGTGGCTGCAGTCCGGCAACGGGGCGGGCGACGTCGTCGGCATCGACGAGGGCGGCATGGGCCTGGCCAAGGCGCACCCCGAGTGGTGGGCCGACCTGAAGGAGTACGGCCTTGAGGGCCGCAAGGCCGACTACCCCGCCTGGAAGTGGGAGAACGGCGTGACGGCCGACGGCAAGATCTTCGGCCTCGGCACCGACATCGGCGGTATGAGCCTGTGCTACCGCACGGACCTGTTCAAGAAGGCCGGGCTGCCCACGGACCGCGAGAAGGTCGCCGCCCTGTGGCCGACGTGGGACGACTTCATGAAGGTCGGCCAGCAGTTCCAGGCGAAGGTGAAGGACACCAAGTTCACCGACGGCACCAACACGCTCTACAACGTGGTGCTGTACCAGGAGGCGGCCAAGAACGGCAACGTCGCCTACTTCGACAAGGACAACAACCTCATCGTCGACAAGAACCCGGCGGTGAAGGCGGGCTTCGACTTCGCCTCCAAGCTCAGCCAGTCCGGCCTGACGGCCAAGCTGCGCAACTTCACCGACGAGTGGGCGGCGGGCACCCAGAAGGGCGCCTTCGCCACGGTCGGCTGCCCGTCCTGGATGCTCGGCGTGGTCTCGGGCAACGCCGGCGACGGCATGAAGGGCAAGTGGGACGTCGCCTCGGTGCCCGGCGGCGGCGGCAACTGGGGCGGCTCGTGGGTGGCCGTGCCCAAGCAGTCCAAGCACCCGAAGGAGGCCGCGCAGGTCGCCGACTACCTGACCAGCGCGCAGACCGAGGCGAGCATCTTCACCGACTTCGGCAACATGCCGAGCAACAGCAAGGCCCAGGCCGACGCCGCCGTGCAGGGCGCGAAGAACGAGTTCTTCAGCGACGCCCCGATCGGTGAGATCTTCGCCAAGTCCGCGGAGAGCCTGCAGCCGGTCTTCCTCGGGGTGAAGCACGCGCAGGTCAAGAACGCGGTCGAGTCGGTCATCCAGGGCATGGACGACGGCTCGGTGGCCTACGACAAGGCCTGGCAGCAGCTGGTCGACGACGCGGTGAAGGCCGCGGGCTGATCTTCCCCCGCCCGGTCCGCCGCCGGCGGGCCGGGCTTGCCGCTGAAAGGTCTGTTATGAGCCTCGACACCCTTCCGCGGGCGGCGCGGAACCACCATCGCCGCGATCGCCCGCCCGGCCGCCTCTGGCGTTCTCGACTCGACGTCAAGGCCATGCCGTACGCCCTGGTGTCCCCGTACTTCCTGCTGTTCGCCGCCTTCGGGCTGTTCCCGCTGGCCTTCACGCTCTACTACTCGCTCTACGACTACGACCTGGCCGGCGACACCAAGTGGGCCGGGCTGGGCAACTACGCCGCGCTGCTGGCCGACGAGGACTTCTGGAACGCCGTCACCAACACCGTCGGCATCTTCCTGCTGGCCACGATCCCGCAGATGCTGATGGCCCTGTTCCTGGCCAACGCGCTGAACAAGAAGCTGCGCTGGCGCCTGCCGATCCGCATGAGCGTGCTGCTGCCGCTGGTCACCTCGGTGGTCGCGGTCGCGGTGGTGTTCACCCAGCTGTTCGCGCGTGACTGGGGCCTGGTCAACTGGGTCCTGGGCTGGTTCGGCGGGGACAAGATCAACTGGCGGGCCGAGCGCTTCCCGTCCTGGCTGGCCATCGCCGCGATGGTCGACTGGCGCTGGACGGGCTACAACGCCATCATCTTCCTGGCCGGCATGCAGACGATCCCCAAGGACCTGTACGAGGCCGCCGCCATCGACGGCGCGTCCCGGCGGCGCCAGTTCTGGCAGATCACGCTGCCGATGCTGCGCCCGACCATGATCTTCGTGGTGCTCAACTCCACGATCGGCGGCCTGACGCTGTTCTCCGAGCCGACCACCTTCTACAACGGCAACGTGGACGGCGGCTCGCAGGGCCAGTTCCAGACGGTGGCGATGTTCGTCGTCAAGCAGGGCTTCCGCGAGTTCGACTACGGCTACGCCGCGGCGGCCGCCTGGCTGCTGTTCCTGCTGATCCTCATCGGCGCGGCCGTCAACTTCCTGTTCGTCCGGCGGATCGGAGGCGCCAAGTGACCGGCTGGAAACCGACCGTCATGACGCGGGTCATGCTCGGGGTGGCGATCTTCCTGTCGGCGTTCCCGCTGTACTGGATGCTCGTCATCGCCTCGCGCACGAACTCCGACGCCGTGTCGGTGCCGCCGAAGTTCCTGCCCGGCGGCAACCTCGGCGAGAACATCGTCGCGGTGCTGGAGAACGAGGACGCGCACTTCCTGCTCGGCCTGACCAACTCCTTCTTCAGCGCGGCGATCGTCACCGTGTCCGTGGTGATCATCTCCACCCTGGCCGGGTTCGCCTTCGCCAGCCTGCGGTTCAAGGGCCGCAACATCCTGCTGCTGCTCGTGCTGCTGACGATGGCGGTGCCGCTGCAGCAGATGGGCGTGGTCCCGCTCTACCGCATGATGGTGAGCCTGGAGTGGACCGGCACCCTGAAGGCCATCATCCTGCCGTACCTGCTCAACGGGTTCGGCGTGTTCCTGATGACCCAGTACACGCGCCAGGCCGTGCCGAACGAACTGGTCGAGGCGGCCAGGGTGGACGGCGCGGCGACGCTGCGGATCTGGTGGAACGTCGTGCTGCCGGCCGTGCGTCCGGGCATGGCGGTGCTCGGCATCAACACCTTCATGCTCATGTGGAACGACTACATGTGGCCGCTGATCGTGCTGACGCCGGACAACCCGACCGTGCAGATCGCCATCAACTCGCTCAACGCGCGCTACTCGACCAGCTACTCGCTGATCTTCGCGGGTACCGCGCTGTCCATCATTCCGCTCATCGCGGTATTCGTCGCATTCGGCCGCCAGATCGTCGGCGGACTCATGGAAGGTGCGGTCAAGGCGTGACGACACAAGAGGAACAGATTCGTCCCGGGCTGCGCTTCCCTCCCGGTTTCGCGTTCGGCGCGGCCACCTCGGCGTACCAGATCGAGGGCGCGGTCACCGAGGACGGACGCGGCCCGTCCATCTGGGACACCTTCACCAAGACCCCGGG
>NZ_JBSFGJ010000506.1:0-6282 GCF_053596515.1 Nonomuraea sp. NPDC001684 | reverse complement strand
TGAGGTGAGGGGCCGTGAGGGTGGGTTCTCTGAGGTGAGGGGCCGTGAGGGTGGGTTCTCTGAGGTGAGGGGCCGTGAGGGTGGGGTCTCTGAGGAACAGGCGCGGCAGCCCGGCGCTGATCGGCCGTCCCCACCAGTCGTCCAGCACGGCGACGATGCGGCCGTGGTCATCGGGCTCGGCCGGCCGCAGGCGCGGCTCCCCGGGGTCGTTCTGGTCCATGATCACATATCGTCCCGGCAGCACCGCGCGGCTGTCCAGCCGCCGGGGGTGAGCGTTGACGTCGGTTTCCGGGCCGCATGGCGCGGGGCTCCCGCCGAAGGGTGACGATCACAGGTCCGACCTCCCATCTGCTTCAGGCATACATCTCGCACGGATGTCTGTCCACGGCCGTCAGCACCTCCGACGTCTCCTCCGGGCCGAGTTAGTAAAGTTTCCTAAAGTTGGAGCGTTCCAAGATCGACAACTTGTTGACGGGTGTGACTCCCTGTGGGAACACGATGAAAAGCCGCTCACCCCCCAGGAGCCACCCGATGAACTCGTGGAAGCCCCGGTTATGCGTCCTCGCGCTGGTCGCGGGCGCGCTGGCCGTGCCCGCCGGCCCCGCCGACGCCGCCCCCACCAGGTACGAGGCCGAGAACGCGACGCTCTCGCAGGGAGCCGTCGAGTCCAACCACACCGGCTACTCCGGCAGCGGCTTCGTGAACGGCGACAACGTCGCCGGCTCCTACACGGAGTGGACCGTCAACGCGCCCGGCGCCGGAACCGCCACGCTGGCCCTGCGCTACGCCAACGGCACCACCGGCGACCGGCCCGCCGACCTCGCCGTCAACGGCTCGGTCGTGGCCGCCTCCCGCGCCTTCGCCCCCACCGCGAACTGGGACACCTGGGCCACGGTCACGCTGACCGCCCAGGTCAAGGCGGGCCCCAACACGATCAGGGCCACCGCCGCCACCGCCGGAGGCAACCCCAACTGGGACTACCTCGACGCCGACGTCCAGGTCAGCGGCTTCACCGACTACCAGGCCGAGACCGCCACGATCGCGCGGGGCGTCGTGGAGTCCAACCACGCCGGCTACACCGGCTCCGGCTTCGTCAACTACGACAACGCGACCGGCTCGTACGTCGAGTTCCAGGTCAGCGCGGCGGCCACCGGCCCGCAGAGCCTGACCTTCCGCTACGCCAACGGCACCACGATCGACCGGCCGCTGAGCATCTCGGTGAACGGCGCCGCGAGCACCCGGTCCTTCCCCGGCACCGGCGCGTGGACCACCTGGAACGAGGTCACGCTCAACGCCACCCTGAACGCGGGCGCCAACACCGTACGGGCCACCGCGACCAGCGCGGACGGCGGCCCCAACCTCGACCGGCTGCGCGTCAGCGGACCGGCCGACACCCAGAAGCCGACCGCGCCCGGCCAGCCGGTGTGCGGCGAGATCACCCACAACAGCCTGAAGCTGGACTGGCCGCCCGCCACGGACGACATCGGCGTCGTGGCCTACGACATCTACCAGCAGGGCCAGCTCATCGCCACCGCCCCCGCGCCGCCGGCTACGCTGACCGGGCTGACCCCCGACTTCGGCTACCAGCTGTCGGTGTTCGCCCGGGACGCCTCCGGCAACGTCTCGCTGAGCAGCCCCGAGGCCGCCTGCCACACGCTGCCCGCGCCGCCGGACGACCCGCCCTCGCCGCCCGGCACGCCCGCGGTCAGCGGCGTCCAGCCCACGTCGGCGACCGTCACCTGGGCCGCCTCCACCGACGACGGCGGCGTGCGCGCCTACCTGGTCCGCGACCACGCCTCCGGCGCCGTGCTGGCCACCGTCACCGGCGCACCGCCCGCCACCAGCACGAGCGTGCCGCTGGAGTGCGCGCGCACCTACCAGCTCGACGTCGTCGCCCGCGACACCGCCGGCCAGCTCTCCGCGCCGAGCGCGGCGTCGGCCGCGTTCACCACCGGCGGGTGCGGGACCGTGCCCCAGACGCCGACCTCCGTCGCGGGCGGCTGGGACGTGCCCTGGGACGCCTCCTGGACGCCGGACGGCTCGTTCGCGCTGGTCACCGAGCGGGACACGTTCAAGGTGTTCAGGGTGACACCGTCGGGCACGAAGACGCAGGTCGGGACCGTGCCGAACGTGCAGACCACCGACGGCGAGGGCGGCCTGATGGGCCTGGACCTCTCCCCCACCTGGAACGGCACGACCGACCAGGAGGTGTTCTTCATGCACACCGCCGCCGAGGGCAACCGCATCGCGAGGATGAACTTCAACGGCAGCACGCTCAGCGGCTACACCACGATCCTCCAGGGCATCGACAAGAACCGGTACCACAACGGCGGCCGCATCCGCTTCGGCCCCGACGGCTACCTGTACGCCACCACCGGCGACGCCCAGCAGTCGGCCAACGCGCCCAACCTGAACTCGCTCAACGGCAAGATCCTGCGCCTGACCAGGACCGGCGCCGCCGCGCCCGGCAACCCGTTCGGCACCCGCGTCTACAGCTACGGCCACCGCAACCCGCAGGGCCTGGCCTGGGACTCCGCCGGCCGGCTGTGGTCGTCGGAGCTGGGCAACTCCGCGCGCGACGAGCTCAACCTGATCCAGCCCGGCAAGAACTACGGCTGGCCCACCTGCGAGGGCACCTGCACCGCCTCCGGCATGACCAACCCCAAGTACACCTGGGGCGTCGCCGAGGCCTCGCCGAGCGGCATCGCGATCGTCGGCAACACGGTCTTCATGGCGGCGCTGCGCGGGCAGCGGCTGTGGCGCATCGTCCTGAACGGCGAGAACGTCTCGACGGTCAACTCCTACTTCAACGGCACGTACGGCAGGCTGCGCCTGGTCGAGAAGGTGCCGGGCGCCGCCGCCATCTGGTTCGGCTCGACCAACTCCGACAACAACGGCGACGGCAGCGCCGACACGATCCGCCGCTCCGCCATCCAATAACCCCCGAGGGAGTGACCGTGCTCGCAACCCGCTTACGCACCCTCGTCCCGGTCGCCGCCGCGTGCCTGGCCGTCTCCGCGCTCGTGGCGCTGCCCGCGCGCGCGGCGACCGTGCGCTACGAGGCCGAGAACGCCGCCAACGTCCAGGGCGCCGTCGAGGCGAACCACGCCGGGTTCTCCGGCACCGGCTTCGTCAACAGCGTCAACGCGGCCGGCCCGTACACGGAGTGGACCGTGGACGCCCCGGCGGCCGGCACCGCCACCCTGGCCATCAGGTACGCCAACGGCACCGGCTCGGCCCGCGTCGCCGACGTCTCCGTCAACGGCACGGTCGTGTCCGCCGGGCGTTCGTTCGGCGCGACCGCCAACTGGGACACCTGGGCGACCTCGACCCTCACCGCCGCCCTGAACCGGGGCGACAACAAGATCCGGGTCACCGCCGCGTCCGCGGGCGGCAACCCCAACCTCGACTTCCTGGAGGCCACGACCGCCGACGCCCCGGCCACCGAGTACCAGGCCGAGGCCGCGACGCTGACGGGGGCGAGCGTGGCCACCAACCACACCGGCTACACCGGCGCCGGGTTCGTCGACTACGTCAACGCCCCCGGCGGCTCGGTCGAATGGTCGGTCAACGTGGCCGAGTCCGGCAGCCACACGCTGACCTTCCGCTACGCCAACGGCACCGCCGCCGGCCGCCCGATGGACGTCGCCGTCAACGGCGTCACGGCGGTGGCCGGCCTGGCCTTCCCCGGCACCGGCGGCTGGGACACCTGGGCCGACGTCCGCGCCACGGTGACGCTGAACGCCGGCGTCAACACCGTCCGCGCGACCGGGACCGGCGCCGAGGGCGGCCCGAACGTGGACAGGTTGTCGGTCAGCGGCGCCGGCGGCGCCGACGGCCAGGCGCCCACCGTGCCGGCGAGCCCGCGGGTGACCGGCGTCTCGGCCACCGGCATCTCCCTGGCCTGGACGGACTCCACCGACAACGTGGGCGTCACCGGCTACCGCGTCTACGAGGGCACGACCGTGGTGGCGACCTCACCCACCGCGAGCGCCACGGTGGCGGGGCTGGCCGCCGGGTCCGCCCACACGTACACGATCACGGCGGTGGACGCGGCGGGCAACGAGTCCGGGCACAGCGCCGCGGTCACCGGCACCACGACCGGCGGCACCGGCGGGCCCACCGCCGACCAGCTCCTCGCCAAGGTCACCACGTGCGCCCAGATCTCCAACGGCAAGTACAAGACCGACTCCGACGTCTCCTCCGGGACCGTCGCGGTGTGCGGCAAGACCGGCGGCGTGTTCTGGAAGGGCGACCTGGACATCGACTGCGACGGCGTCCGGACCGCGCAGTGCAACGAGAGCACCGACTGCTGCTTCCAGGCCGAGACGTTCTGCCACACCACCTCGGACACGCCGCTCAACGCCGCGCAGCTCCCGTACGTGGTGGTGCCGAGCCCCAGCTCGATCTGGGACTACCGGACCAAGGGCATCGGCTGCGGGACGGTGGTGGCGGTCATCTACAACGGCCAGGTCGAGTACGCGGTCACGGGCGACACCGGCCCGTCCGGGATCATCGGCGAAGCCTCCTACCGCACCGCCGCCGACCTCGGCATCAACCCCGACCCGAGCAACGGCGGCACGGACTCCGGCGTCACGTACATCGCGTTCACCGGCTCCGGGACGAAGGTGGCGGCCATCGAGAACCACGCCCAGGCCGTGACGCTGGGCCGGACCCTCGCCCAGCGGTTCATCGACGCCAACTGACCGACCACGCCATGCCCTGATTTGTCCTGGATAAAACAGCAGGTAGCTGGACAGGACAGGGGTTATGGCAAGATCTGCACTGGTCGTCATCGACATGCTGAACCCGTACGAGCACCAGGACGCCGAGCTGCTCGTCCGGCAGGTGGAGCCGATCGTCGAGCCGCTCGCGGACCTGGTGGCGCGGGCCCGCGAGCGGGACGACGTCGAGCTGGTCTACGTCAACGACAACTACGGCGACTTCGCCGCCGACCGGCGGGAGATCGAGGAGCGGGCGATGAAGGGCCGGCGGCCGGACCTGGTGCAGCCGGTCCTGCCGCCCCCGGGGTGCGCGTTCCTGCCCAAGGTGCGGCACAGCGCGTTCTTCGGCACGTCGCTGGAGTACCTGCTGTCGCACAGCGGGGTCGAGCGGGTCGTCCTGGCCGGGCAGGTGACGGAGCAGTGCGTGTTGTACAGCGCGCTGGACGCGTACGTGCGGCACTACGAGCTGACCGTGCCGCCCGACTGCGTGGCGGCCATCCACCACGATCTCGGGCAGGCGGCGCTGAACATGATGGAACGCAACATGTCCGCCCGGCTCACCCCGTCCGGCGACTGCTTCACCCGATGAGCTCGGCTGTGCGGTCGGCGACGAGGTGCGGCTGCTCGGCCTGGACCAGATGGCCCGACACGACGTCCTCGTGGCGCCCGTCGGGCAGGCTGTCGGCGTAGCGGCGCTGGTGCTCGCGGTTGGCGACGTGCTGGCGCTCCCGCCCTCGGGCGGCGCGGGTCACCGACAACACGATCGTCGGGCAGCGCGGCAGCCGAGGGGGGCGCGCCCGGAACTCCGGGATGGCGGCGGCCACGGCCCGGATCTCCTGGCGCGTCCGGGCGACCCCGGCGGGGGTGAAGTCCTCGGCGAGCATGGTCCGGTAGGTGTCGGCGGGGAACAGCCGTCGGACGTTCCCGCTGAACAGCCGCGCCGGCGGACGGAACCGGCTGAGCGCCTGCGTCACCGCCATCACGCGGTCGACCTGCGCGGCTGTCCGGTCCCAGGTGTCGTACACCGGCGAGGTCTCCGGCAGGACGTCGGCCAGCAGCAGCCCCCGCAGCCGGGGCCCCAGCAGCTCGGCGGCACGGCGCGCGACCAGCCCGCCCATGCTGTGCGCGACCAGCACGAACTCCCCCGGCACGACGGCCTCGGTCATCGCGACCAGGTCGGCCGCCAGGTCGTCGATGCCGAGCGGCCCGGTGGCGGGGCCGCTGCGCCCGCGCCCGGCCCGGTCGTAGGTCACCAGCCGCGCCCTGCTCGCCAGCAGCGGCGTCACCACGTCCCAGCAGGTGCGCCCGCAGCCCCCGCCGGCCTCGAACACCACCGGTAAGGGGCCTTCACCGGTCTCCTCGACATAGACGTGCCGGCCGTTCACCGGCACCGTCCGCCCCGGCACGTCCCGCATGCCGCCTCCTCCGCTCCGCGAACCGAACGTTTTCATTTTGGATAACGGTATCTCATATGAAATCGTTACGCCATGGACCCTGTCGAGCAGCTGCTGCACCCCGTACGGCTGCGCATCGTGCACGCCGTGGCCGCCGCGGGCAC
>NZ_JBSFGJ010000505.1:0-6285 GCF_053596515.1 Nonomuraea sp. NPDC001684 | reverse complement strand
CGAGCGGGTGCTGACCCAGCTCGCGGCGGTGTCCAAGGCCCTGGACCGGGCCGGATTCAAAATCATCTCCACCGGCCTGCAGCAGTGCCAGGCGGCGCGCGAGCGCGGCGAGGAGCCGGCCATCACGCCGGAGCGGCTGGAGAAGCTGTTCCTGGCCCTGTCCTGATGCGGCACTGATCTCCCCACGGGCATCCGAAGGCGACGAACGAACTAGCACGCCCTCGCATGCCCGTCTTTTTACCTGCTCTATACCCCCCAGGGTATTAATGGGTAGGACGGTCCCTGACCCGGAAACCGGCCGGACCGCGACTGCGACGACACGAAGGCGGCGAAGAAGATGAGCACGATCCACATCGAGGTGGTGGAGACCTCTTCCCTGGGCGACCGCAGCTACCTCGCCCACGACGGCCAGGTCGCCCTGGTCGTCGACCCGCAGCGGGACATCGACCGGATCCTCGCCCTGGCCGGACGTCTCGGCGTGCGCATCACCCACGTGGCCGAGACCCACCTGCACAACGACTACGTCTCGGGCGGCCTGGCCCTGGCCCGGGTGACCGGCGCCGCCTACCTGGTCGCCGCCGACGAGACCGTGCGGTTCGACCGCCGGCCGGTCTCCGACGGCGACGAGGTCACGCTGTCCGGCGCCATGAGCGTCCAGGCGGTGGCCACGCCGGGCCACACCTTCCACCACCTGTCGTACATCCTGACCGGCCCGGACGGCCCCGAAGGCGTCTTCACCGGCGGCTCCCTGCTCTTCGGCACCACCGGCCGCACCGACCTGCTCGGCGCCGAGCACGCCCACGACCTGGCCCACCGCCAGCACACCTCGGCGCACCGCCTGGCCGACCTGCTGCCCGACGGCGCCCACGTGTGGCCCACCCACGGCTTCGGCAGCTTCTGCTCGGCGACGCAGGCCGACGCCCCGGCCTCCACGATCGGCCGCGAGCGGCAGGCCAACTCGGCGCTGCGCCTGGAGGCCGACGACTTCGTCGCCCAGACCCTCGCCGGGCTCGACGCCTACCCCGCCTACTACGCCCACATGGGCCCGCGCAACTCCGAGGGCGGCGGCCCGATCGACCTCACCCCCGTACGGACCGCCGACCCCGAGGAGCTCGGGAAGCGGATCGCGGCCGGGGAATGGGTGGTGGACCTGCGCTCCCGCAAGGCGTTCGCCAGCCGCCACCTGACCGGCACCCTCAGCTTCGGCCTGGACGGCCCGATGTCCACCTGGCTCGCCTGGATGGCCCCGTGGGGCGCGCCGATCACCCTGCTGGGCGAGGACGCCGCGCAGGTCGCCGCCGCCCAGCGCGAACTGGCCCGCATCGGCGTCGACCGCCCGGCCGCCGCCGCGACCGGCGACCCCGGCCGGTGGGCCGGCGGCCACGACGACCGGCTGGGCGAGCTGGCGGTGGCCACGTTCGCCGACCTGGCCGCCGTCCGCGCCGGGCGCGCGCCCGCCCACCTGCCCGCCCCGGACGTCGTGCTGGACGTGCGCATGACCAACGAATGGCGGGCCGGCCACGTCGCGGGCGCCACCCACATCCCGCTGCCCGACCTGCCGCACCGCCTGGCCGACGTCCCGGCCGGCACGGTGTGGACGCACTGCGGCTCCGGCTACCGGGCGGCCGCCGCCACCAGCCTGCTCGCCCGCGCCGGACGCCGCGTGGTGCACATCGACGACGCCTACGCGGCGGCCGCCGAGGCGGGCCTGACCATCACCGACGACTGACCCGGCGAGCTCGCCGGCGCGCACGTCCCGGGCTCCCGCAACGTGCCGGTCGACCTGCCGCGCGCGCACCACACCACCCCGGCGCCCGGACGCGCGCCTACGGTCAGGAGCCGGCGTGGCGGTCGAGGCCGAGGGTGGAGATCAGGTCCTCGTGCAGCTCGAACCAGACGCGGTGACAGGAGTCGACGTCGGTGCGGTCGACCCAGGCGCCCTCCCCGTTGCGGGCGCGGGCCAGGGCCGCGGCGAAACGCGTGTCGTACCCGCCGAACCGGGCCAGGACGCCGGTCAGCCGGTCGGCGAGCGGCTGGAGGGCGCGGCCGACGACGGTGAGCTCGTGCAGGATCCGGGCGTCCCAGGCGGGGTCGGAGTGGTCGTTGGCGGCGAGCCGGTCGCGGCCGTCCGGGCGCAGCTGCCAGTCGGTGCACGCCTTGAGCAGCAGGGCGTTCAGCGGGAGGAACTCACGGTGGACGTCGCGGACCTCCTCGGCGCCGCCGGCCTGGTCGAGCTCGGCGGCCAGGCGCCGCTCGTCCTCGGCCCGGCCCGTCTCGGTGAGCGACCAGCCGCCGGTGCCGGCGAACTCGGAGCGGCTCACCCAGCCGCGCGCCTCGGCGTCGAGCAGCTCCTCCTCCGTCTCGGCCACGCCCAGCTCGTACCGGCGGGCGAGCACCGGGGTGTCGGCGAAGCCGGTGACGCGTACGGCGTGCAGCGCCAGCAGGCCGGGCGCGGACTGCCAGGTCATGAGCCGGCCTCCTGACGGATGGTCAGGCGGGTGTAGTGCTGCTGGCACGCCTGCGGCGAGTTGAACCCCATCGCCTCCGCCATCTGCGCCCAGGTCAGCCCGGCGCTGCGGGCGGTGAACAGCAGGGCGGACTCGATCGCCTCGACCTCGGCGCGCGCGGCGGGCAGCAGGGCTAGCGCCCCCAGGATGTCCGCCGGCTCCAGGCCGGCGTTGCGCCAGACGGCGAACCGCGTCAGGTCGACCGCCGACGGCGGGACGGGCGGGGGTTGCCACGGGCGCGGGTCGAGCAGGTCGGCGCCCAGGGCCATGAGCCGCCGGCGGGCCTCCGTCTCGCGCTGGGCGTGGAGCTGGTCCGCGTTCGGGACGGGGTCGTGGTTGCGTTGCATGCGGGCCATGATTCACAATCGGCGGGACATCGTCAACATTTTGTTGAAGGGCGGGCGGATGATCGTACCCCTTGTGGCGGCCGAGGCCGCCACCTGCGGGGGCAAGGGCGGCGCGCTCGGCGCGCTGCTGCGGGCCGGGCTGCCGGTCCCGGACGGCTTCGTGGTGCCGTTCGCCGCCTACCTCGCCGCGGTCCGCGGTCTGGACCTCGGGCGGCACACCGCCGGACCGGACGACCTGGCCGCGGCGCGGCGGGCGATCGAGGCGCTCACGCTCGACGCCGGGCTGGCCGCGGCGCTGGCTCGGGGGCTCGGCGCGCTCGGCGACCCGCCCGTCGCCGTGCGGTCGTCGGCGGCCGACGAGGACACCGGCCTGAGCTCGGCCGCCGGCCGGTACGAGAGCTTCCTCGCCGTGCGCGGCGCGGGCGGGGTGGCCGAGGCGGTGCGCGCCTGCTGGGCGTCGCTGTTCTCGCCGCGCGCCGCCGCCGGCCGCGGGGCCGACGACGGCGACGGCGGCGGCGGGTCCGGCGACGGCGGCGGGTCCGGCGACGGCGGCGGGTCCGGCGACGGCGGCGGGTCCGGCGACGGCCCGGCGATGGCCGTGGTCGTCCAGCGGCACCTGGACGCCGAGGCGTCCGGGGTCATGTTCACCCCCGGCGGGCCGGACGAGCCCACCGGGATCGAGGCGTCGTGGGGGCTCGGGCCCAGCGTCGTGGGCGGCACGGTCACCCCCGACTCCTACCGGGTCGCCGCGGACGGATCGGTCGTGCGCGCCGTGGCCGACAAACGCACCCGCCTCGACCGGGAGGGCGCGCGGCTCGTCGTGCGGAACGTGCCCGACGACGTCCGGGAGCGGGCGGCGATCGACGACGCGACCGCCGTGCGGCTGGCCGGGCTGGGCGCGCGGATCGCGGCCCTGCGCGGCGGGCCGCAGGACGTCGAGTGGGCCGTCGCGGGCGGCCGCGTCTGGATCCTGCAGGCCCGCCCGATCACCGCCGCTCCCCCGCCCGCCGGCCCGCCCGCCCCGGCGGCGGACGTGCCTGCCGGGGCGCTCGTCGGGACGCCGGGCAGCCGCGGAGCCGTGACCGGCACCGCGCGGATCGTGCGCGGGCCGCGCGACTTCGCCCGCGTGCTCCCGGGCGACGTGCTCGTCTGCCCCTTCACCGACCCGGCGTGGACGCCGCTGCTGCGCATCGTCGCCGGGGTCGTCACCGAGACCGGCGGCGTGCTGTCCCACGCCGCGATCGTGGCCCGCGAGCACGCCATCCCCGCCGTCCTCGGCGTCCCGGACGTGACCAGCAGGCTCCGGGACGGCGCGCTCGTCACCGTCGACGGCACCGCCGGTACCGTCACCGCCACCTGACCCTGGGAAAGGAGAGGGGAGCGGCCTGCGACACGCCGCTCCCCGACCACCTATGTCGCTACGACGCCTCTACCTGGCCCGCCACGGCGCGGCCGACGCGTTCGGGCAGCTCACCGACGCCGGGCGGCAGCAGGCGGCCCTGCTCGGCGAACGGCTGGCCAGGATGCCGGTCGGCGCGGTGTGGCACTCGCCGCTGCCGCGTGCCGCCGAGAGCGCGCGCGAGCTCGCCCGGCGTCTGCCCGGCGTGCCGGTGGCCGCGGCCGACGAGCTCGTCGACCATGTGCCGTACGTGCCCGCTCCCGCCGAGACGCCCGCGTCCTGGGCCGGCTACTTCGACGGCTTCGACCAGGCGGAGGCGGAGGCGGGCCGCGCGCTCGCCGACGCCCTGGTCGCCCGGTTCGCGAAGGTCCCCGACGAACCCGCGTCCGACGTGCACGAGGTGCTGGTGACGCACGCCGGTCAGATCGCCTGGCTGGTGCGGCACGCGCTGGACGCGCCGCCGCCGCGGTGGCTCGGCCTGAACAGCGCCAACACCGGCCTGACGATCATCGAGTACCGCACCGGCCTGCCGCCCACGATGGTCATGTTCAACGACCTGAGCCACCTCCCGTCCGGCCTGCGCTGGACCGGGTTCCCGCAGGACATGTGGCCGTGAGCGGCGGGCCGGGGGCGTCGGGAGGTGGCGTCAGGGGATGCCGCGTCAGGAGATGCTGCGTCCTTCCACCGCGTCGAGCACCAGGGGGCTCGGGCCGGGGTCGCCGCGCACGCCGAAGCCGTAGCGGTAACCGGCCCTGACCTCGGGGTCCGACAACGCCGGCAGGTGTTCCAGCGTGGCCGCGGTCACCAGTTCCCAGCCGGAGCCGGTGTCGGCGTACATGGCGGCCCGCTCGCCCACCAGCGACAGCGCGAAGCGGCCGCCGTCGGGGACGGTGACGCCCTGCTTGACGCCGAAGACCGCGATCCCGCCCGGCACCTGCGGGCCGCGCACCTCGAACCCGGCGAACCTGTGGCTGTTGACGTAGAACGCCGCCACGTCCGTGCTGCCGTCCTTGACCAGGCCCGTGTAGACGGTGTCCATGTCGGTGGAGTCGCCCTGGAACCTCCTGATCGTGATCGCCGTGGCGAACGCCGGGTTGCGCGGCGAGACGCCTGACGACATCAGCCCGAACCAGGACGCCGACGGGTGCCCGGCCGACAGCGCGCCGCCCGCGTACGTCACCTGCGGCAGCTCCTTGTCCTCCGGCTGGACCCGGTGGGCCTGGTAGTCGCCGGCCCGGTCGAAGCCGTCGGCCAGCTCCTGGTTGGCGAAGGCGTCGGGGGCGGGCGGCACGTACGCGGCCTGCGGCGGCAGCCGGAACGTCACCCGGTCCGTGTGCCCGAGGTAGGACGCGCACACGACCGGATACTCCTGGTTCGCGGGCGCGTACGCGGTCAGCGTGGTCTCCGTCGTGCGGCTCGCGCCCGTGCGCAGGCCGGTCACCGGCAGCGCGGGCGGATCGACGGCCACGCCGTCGCAGGCGGACAGCGTGACCCGGCCGGCCATCGGCAGCACGTCCCGGTTGGTGACGGTGAAGGTGACCTTGGAGCCGAGCCGGCCGCGCTCGGCGGTGGACGCGCTCACCTCGACGTTGCGCCGGGCGAGGCCGGGCAGCGCCGCCGCGGCCAGGCTCAGCCGGTCGAGGTCGTACGAGCCCGCCCAGTCAGAGCCGGCCGAGCCGCGTACCCACACCTTGACCCGGGAGATCGCGGCGCGCGGGGCCCAGCGGGACAGGTCCAGCGTGAGCCGGTTCCAGCCGAGCTCGGGGTCGACCGTGCCGACGCCCTCCGCGACCGCGCCGCCGCGCCCGTAGACGCGGACCTTGGCGGTGAAGACGTTGCCCGGCTTGAAGCCGTCGTCGGCCTCGGGCGGCACCCGGACCGACACCGACAGCGACGGCGTGCGCGAGGCGTCGAGCGGCTTGCCGAACAGCACGTCGGCGCCCTTGTACGACTTGGCGTACCGCGACCAGCCGGGCAGGTCGCGGTCGAAGCGCACACGCAGCGCGTGCCCGCCGTCCACGGCCACCGGCTC
>NZ_JBSFGJ010000504.1:0-6295 GCF_053596515.1 Nonomuraea sp. NPDC001684 | reverse complement strand
GATGACCGCCTCCCCCGCCGGGCTGTTCTTCGGCACCCGCGACGGCGAGGTCTACTGCTCGCGCGACGACGGCGAGAGCTGGTCGCAGGTCGCCCGCCACCTGCCCGACGTGCTGAGCGTGCGCGCGGCGGTGCTCTGACCGATGGCCAGGTCATTCACCAAGCCCGTGACGATGGTCGTGTTCGTGCTGCCCAGCTCGCTGCGGCGGTGGGTGAGCGGGCGCACCGAGGTGAAGGTGTTCGCGGTCGGCGCCGACCGCGACTCCCCGCCCACGCTCGGCTCGGCGCTCGACATGCTGCGGCGCACCCATCCGCTGCTGGAGGAGCGGCTGCGCGACGACTACGGCCGCATCCGCCGGCACATCAGCATGATCGTGTGCGGGGAGAACGCCCGCGGGCTCGGCGGCCTGGACTGCGCCCTGCCGCCGGGCGCCGAGGTCTACGTGCTGCCCGCGCTCGCCTGACGCCTCAGACCTTGCGCCAGCCCGGCACCCAGGCCCCGTCCTCGACGACGTAGTCGCCGAACAGGGCGGGCGCCTCCTTGCGCATGAGCTCGCCGATGCGCTGGAAGAGCAGGCGGATCTCCTCCTCCGCGCCGACGGCGGTGCGGGCCTCGATCGTGTGCCGCAGCGTGCGCACGTTGGCCGTCCAGACCAGGCCGGTGGCCAGGCCCTCGGGGGCGAAGCGGCGCATGAACGACGTGCGGTGCTTCTTCTCCGAGAACGGCACGCCCTCCTCGTCGAGCCCGAAGTGCCCGGCCATCCAGAGCTGGAACTGCTCCAGCTGCTCCAGCACGGCCGTGGCCCGCTTCATCAGCTCGGGGTCCTGCTGGGCCCACTCGGGGAACCAGAACGGCAGCTCGTCGAGCCGGACGAAGCGCAGCGACTCCTGGGAGATGGCCACGCCGGGCCGGTGGCGCACCAGCTCGTGCGTCAGGACGCGGCTGACGTTGTGCAGCACGAAGCTGAAGCTGACGTGTTCGAGGACCGAGCCGTGCGCGCTGGCCAGGATGTTGCGCAGGTAGTCGTCCTGGTTCTCCCTGATGCGCACCACGTTGGGGTTGAGGCCCGGCTCGAAGGAGCGGTAGCAGAGGCGGCCGGCGAACTCGGCGAGGTTCTGGGCGTCGAGGTCGCCGCGGTCGAGCCGCTCCAGCCAGCTCTCGCCGCCGACCTCGCCCAGGTATCGGGCGAGCTCGTCGTAGTCAAGCTCAGGACGGGCGACGATGAAGACCTCGGGTTCGACACTGCGCATAAGGGAGCCCCCCGCTCGGGTTCTGTGGTTTGTGACGGGCTCAAGCAAACCAGCTCGCGGGGCTGCGCGCGACTCGGCGCCCGCCGTCCCCCTCCGGAGGCACGGCGGGCGCCGGGCGGACGCCCTTGCCAGGTCAGCAGCGGTGCGCGGGCCTGTCGCGGGTCACCAGGTCGGTGTCGCCGGCGGTCCCGTCCAGCCACAGGACGCGGCCCGCCGCGCCGGCGGCGAACAGCGCCTGCTCCCCGCGGTTGCAGGAGTAGCGCTCAAGGGCCCCGCCGGTGACCGGAACCTGGTAGATCTTGGTCAGGTTCGCGTTCTCCAGCGTGGTCCCGTCCGGCTGCACGCCGACGGTCACCCGCGACTCGCTCGCGTCGAGCCAGGTGGCGTACGGCGCCTGCGGCCCGTCCGGCACGACCGGCGTCTGGCCGGTGCCGTCCAGGGCGGCCCGCATGACGCCCATCCGGCCGTCGCGGTCGGCGTCGTAGAGCCAGACGACGTGCCCGGCGGTCAGCACCGGGCGGATCGACAGCGACGGGATCGCGCCGGTCGGCGGCACCTCGGGCACCACGACCTCCTTGCCGGTCGCCAGGTCGTGCACGACGGGCGTGCTGTGGCTGCCGCCGGAGACGAAGCTCACCCGCACGTAGACCAGCCGGCCGCCGGTGACCGAGGGCATGTACCCGGCCACACCCTTGTCGGCGGTGAGGTTGACCGGGGCGGCGTTCCCGCGCTTGAGCCACAGCTCGACCTCGCCGGTCGCGGGGTCCTCGCCGGACCAGGCCACGGCGTCGCCCGAGACCGCGGCGGCGTAGACGTAGCCGGTGGTCTCGTGCAGCACGGTGGACGGCGCCGAGGCGTCGAGCGGCCGGGAGCGGACCTGGAAGCGGCCCGACTCGGGGTCGAGGGCGACCCACACCGCGCGCCTGCCGTCGGTGGCCGGTGTCCAGTCCCAGCGGCCGTCGTCGGAGACGGTGGTCGCGGGGCCGCCGCTCACGCGTCCGGTCCTGATGACGGTGGGGCCGTTCGCGTCGGGGGTGCTGTCGGTGACGGCGTACCGGTCACCGGCCAGGGCGGGCGGGTCGAGGGAGTCGGTGAGGCCGTCCAGGACGACGCGGCTGTCGGTGCGGATCAGCCGCTCCCAGCCGGGCCTGATGCCGTGCCGCTCGAACGCCGCCGCGACCGCCAGCCGGTCGCGCCCCGACAGCCCGGCGGCGCGGGCGGCCGACTCGACGGCGCGGCGGCCGTCGGCGAAGTCGTCGAGCGGGGTCATGTACTCGGTCAGCGCCTTGTAGACGACCTTGTCGAAGCCGGCGCCGAGCTGCTCCCTGACGTCCCACAGGGCGCCGGAGAAGATCGTGGAGTTGAGGTGCACGCCGCCGGCGTCGATCGCGGTGGTGACGCCGAGGTAGTCCTTGGCGGCGTTGCGGTCGTCGTCGAGGTCGCGGGTGGCGCACTGGGTGGGCGGCAGGCTCTTGCACAGGTCCTCGCCGAGCAGGCTGGCGTCGGGGTCGCTCATCGGGATGCCGAGCGCGCCGGTCTGGATGGCGTTGCCGAAGTAGTCGGCCAGGCCCTCGTTCATCGCGCCCGACTGGCCCTGGTAGACCAGGTCGGCGCTGTGGGTGATGACGCCGTGGGTCATCTCGTGGCCGACGACGTCGAGGCTGGCGGCGAAGGAGTGCAGGTCGGCGCCGCCGCCGCCGTAGACCATCTTGGTGCCGTCCCAGAAGGCGTTCTCGAACGGACTGCCGTAGTAGGTGACGTTGACGACCGAGTACATCGTGCCGCCCTTGCCGTCGAGCCCGTCGCGGCCGAGCCCCTTGTAGTACTCGTAGACCTTGCCCGCGCCCCACTGGGCGTCCACGGCGCCGCTCTCGGTGTGCTCGGGGCCGAAGGCGGGCGTGGGCGACTTGGCGAGCTCGGTGCCGGCCGGCACGCCGGGTTCGAGGAACTGCTGCACGTCGGCGCCGGCGGCGTCGTAGGTGAGGATCTCGCCGGTGGTGCCGTTCCACATCGGGCGGGCGCGGTCGCGCAGCTCGTACGCGCCGTCGGCCCGCTGGTAGACGTTGAGCGGGACGGTCTTGCCGTGCGCGGTCTGCCCGCTGCCGGTCGCCGGGCCCTCCATGCGCAGCCGGTCCAGCGCGAACAGCGGCCGGCCGGAGTGGGCGTCCACGTAGGCGTCCAGCAGGACGGGCCGCTTCCTGGCCGCGTCGGCGCCGGTCAGGGTGACGTGCCAGGCCAGCACGCCCTTGCCGCGCGGCAGCACGACGAGCTCACCGGGCGTGGCCTTGACCGTGGCGCGGACCTGGTCGTCCCGGACGAGCCGGGCGCGGGCCAGCCGGGCCGCCAGCGCGGGGGTGACCGTGGGCGTGGTGTTCACGTCGAGGTCGGTGAGGAAGCGGCCGCCGGCGCCGGTGACCTCGCGCTTCGCGCCGTCCTTGCGGAAGCGGACCAGGTACTGGGCGCCGAAGACGGGCAGGTTCCGGTACCGCTGGGCGAACCTGACGGTCTCGTCCTGGCCGTTCACGACCGTGCGCAGCGGCACCAGGTCGGCGGGGTCGAGGTGGTAGCGCGGGTCGGCCAGGTGGGCCCTGGCCGCGGCGACGGGGTCCGCTGCGGCGGCGGGCTCGGCCAGCCCGCTCACCTCGGCGGGGGCCCGGGTGCCGGGCCGGGACTCCACCTGCGGCTGCGGCGGGTCGTCGGCCGCCGCGACACCGGGGACGGCCAGCGCGAGTGACAGGGCTGCGGCCGTGAGGACGAAGGGACGCCAGGACACGACACCTCCAGGTGTGGCGTAGGGGTTCTGGCGTCCACGATCATCACAGCAATATTGACAAATAGACAAATCACAATTTGATTACCGGAAATGTAAATTTCCGATTAGTGAGGGAAATGTCGTGAATTAATTGCATTCCGTCACGGCAACAACGCGCACCGCCGCCAACCGGCGTTGCCAGCGGGCGTCAGAGGCGGTACACGCGGCGGGCGTTGCCCGAGCCGATCATGTGGGCGATCCTGGCCGCGTCGGCCGGGCTCCACTCCCCCGCCTCCAGCCTGGCCAGCAGGGCCGCGCCCAGCGCCTGCCGGTGGTACAGGGCGCCGAGGTAGCCGGTCTCGGCCACGCCGCGGCAGCCGGAGCTGAACAGCTGCTTGTGGAACGGCGCCAGCTCCAGCAGCTCGTCCATGACGCGGGCCGAGGCGGCGGCGGTGTGCGGCAGGGCCGGGCCGACGTCGACGTAGACGTGCGGGTAGACGCCCGCCAAATAGGCGGCGGTGCGGTGGTAGGGGTAGCAGTGGAGCAGGATGACCGGCACGCCGAGGGGCTGCAACGCGTCCATGAGGGCGCTGAGCCTGGCCGGGTCCGTACGGTGCAGGTCGGGGCCGCGCCCGCCGAACCCGGCCTGGAACTGCACCGGCAGCCCCCGCTCGCGGGCCACGTCGATCGCGCTCCACAGCAGGTGGCGCAGCAGCACCGGGTCGGTCAGCGGCCGTTTGGGGTCGGCCAGGCGGCGGTTGGCGCCGGCGATGACCGAGCCGGTGCTCGGCCTGGCCGGGTCGAAGTCGAGCCCGCAGCGGCCCGCGATGACCGTCTTGAGCCCGACCGCCCTGGCGGCCCTGGCCGACAGCTCGTCGGCCAGGCCGTCGAGGTAGTCGACGGCGAGCTGCGCCGACTCGGCGACGTCCTGCTCGATCTGCTCGATCCGGACGATCTCGTCGGCGGCGGCTCCGCCGTGGCGGCCCATCTCGGCCGCCGACAGCAGGTCGATGTCCTCGTCCCCGGTGTCCACCAGGAACGCCACCACCCCCGCCCCGGCCAGCAGGCGCCGGTTGACCTCGCCGGCGCCCAGCTCGGCCCGCCGGGCGAGGTAGACGGCCGGGGGCGCGTGCGGCTCCAGGTCGAGCAGCGGGGCGCACCAGCGGCGCAGGCTCATGCCGACCGGCGAGTCGAAATGCGTGGTGCCGGGCGGGGCCGGGGCGCCGCCGGCGTTGATCAGCGGCTCGAACTGGGCCCGGGTCAGGTCGTCCCGGCGAACCCCGTGACAGTGGTGGTCGACGAGCGGGGCGAGCAGCGCGTCACGCACCGTGTCGGGCAGGGCTACGGGGAGCATGCGGAGACTCTAGGGGAGCCCCGCACGCCCCCGCGGACGTTTTGCCCTACGACAGGAACACCCTGCCCCTTCCCAGACGAAACCGGCCCGGGTCAGCGCCGGGTGAGGCGCAGCACGTTCGCGATGATCTTCGCGCCCGCGCCACCCTCCTGGGTGAGGATCGACTCGGGGTGGAACTGCACGGCGAAGCGCCGCCGCTCGACGTCCTCGATGGCCATGACGTTGCCGTCGGGCGTGAGCGCGGTCGGGGTGAAGCCGACCACGCCGGGCCGCTTGGCGTGCAGCGAGTGGTAGCGGGCCGCGGTGAACTCCTCGGGCAGCCCCTCCAGCAGCGCGCTGTCGCCCAGGCGGCTGACCTGGCCGCGCTTGCCGTGCTCGGGGTAGTCGAGCAGCTCCAGCGAGCCGCCGGCGTGCTCGACCATGGCCTGCAGGCCCAGGCACACGCCGAAGACGGGCAGGTCGCGGGCGTAGATCTCGTCGATGAGCGCCGCCATGCCGAAGTCGGACGGCCAGCCGGGGCCGGGCGAGAGCACGACCAGGTCGGGCGCGACGTCGTCGATGGTGTGGGCCGGGAAGCCGTGGCGCAGCGTCACCACGTCGGCCCCCTCCTGGCGGAAGTAGTCGGCCAGCGTGTTGACGAAGGAGTCCTCGTGGTCGACGAGCAGCACCTTCATGCCGGCCCCCGGCTGCTCCCTGACCACGGCGGGCGGGACGGCGTCGGGCTGGTTGACCGAGGCCAGGGCGCCGAGCAGGGCGCTGGCCTTGAGCTCGGTCTCGCGCTCCTCGGCCTCGGGGTCGGAGTCGAACAGCAGCGTCGCCCCGGCCCGGACGGTGGCCACGCCGTTCTTGATCTGGGCGGTGCGCAGGGTCAGGCCGGTGTTCATGGAGCCGTCGAAGCCGATGAAGCCGATGGCGCCGCCGTACCAGCGGCGGGTGGTG
>NZ_JBSFGJ010000503.1:0-6325 GCF_053596515.1 Nonomuraea sp. NPDC001684 | reverse complement strand
CACGCGACCCCATCCGCCCGCGGGAGCGGGCCGCGCTCAGGCCACGCGTAGGACGATCTTCCCCTGGATGTGGCCCCGCTCGGCGCGTTCGTGCGCCTTCGGGGCCTCCTCCAGCGGGAAGACGCTGTCGACGCCGACGCGCAGCCGCCCGGCGTCGATCAGCTCGGCCAGCGCGGCCATCTGGGCCCCGTCGGAGTGCACCTGGCCGCCGCGGCGCACGATGCCGCGGCGGGCGAGCTCCTCGTCGTGGTAGTCGCCGAAGAAGACCGGGCTGAGCGTGCCGCCGTCCTTGAGCACGGGCAGCAGCGTGTGGCCGTCGGGGCCGCCCACGGTGTCGATCAGGCAGTCCACGTCGCGCACCGCGTTCTGCGGCCGGACCCGGGTGTAGTCGACGAACTCGGCCACGCCCAGGTCCTTCAGGAACGCCTCGTGCCGGCCGGAGGCGACGCCGATGACGTACGCGCCGAGGTCCGCGGCGAGCTGGACGGCGAAGTGGCCGACGCCGCCGGCCGCGCCGTTGACCAGGACCCGGCTGCCGGGCCGCAGCCCGATGACGTCGTGGACGTACTGGTAGGCGGTGAGCCCGGCCATCGGCACGGCGGCGGCGGTGACGTGGTCCACCGAGGCGGGCTTGCGGGCCAGGTGGCCGGCCGGGGCGGTGGTGTACTCGGCGTACCCCCTGCCGCCCTCGTCGCCGACGCGCGGGAAGCGGACGAGGCCGTACACCTCGTCGCCCGCCCGCCACTCGGTGACGCCGGGGCCGACGGCCGTCACGACGCCCGACACGTCCGAGCCGGGGGTGAAGGGCCGCGGGATCTCCGGCCGCATCGACGGCGGAATGTTGGCGAACCCCCGGCGGGCGTACCAGTCGGGCGGGTTGAGCGCGGCGGCGCGCACCCGCACCAGGACCTCGCCCGGCCCCGGCACGGGCCGGGGCACCTCCTCCAGACGCAGGACCTCGGGGCCGCCGGTCTCGTGCACGCGGATGGCCTTCATCATCGATTCTCCTCGGGGAGACGGGCGCCGCTATGATGCGGAGCAGTGTTCCGGATCATAACTGGAGCACTGCTCCGCTTGTCAATCGCCGGAAGGTATCGGATGACCTCAACACCCCGGAACCAGCGCGCGGACGCCCAGCGCAACCGGGAGCGCATCCTGGCCGTGGCCGCCGCCGTCATCGAGGAGCAGGGCACGGAGGCGTCCCTGCGCGACGTCGCGCGCCGCGCCGAGGTCGGCCTGGGCACCCTCTACCGGCACTTCCCGACCAGGGAGGCGCTGCTGGAGGCGCTGCTGCGGCAGCGCTTCGACCTGCTCGCCGAGCGCGCCAGGACACTGGCCGACGCCGCCGCGCCGCACGAGGCGCTGGTGGAGTGGCTGCGCTCGTTCGTCGCGGGCGCGGGCGCCTACCGAGGGCTGGCCGCCTCGATGATGGCCACGATCAACGACGAGGGCTCGCCGCTGCACGCCTCATGCCACGCCATGCGCCAGGCGGGCGGACGGCTGCTGGAACGCGCCCAGGCCGCCGGCGAGGTGCGCGCCGACGTGACAGGGCTCGACCTGTTCGCGCTGGCCAGCGCGGTGAGCTGGATCGCCGACCAGGCCCCCTCGCTGGCCGCCCGCGGCGACCACCTCTTCGGCCTGATCATGGACGGCCTGCGCCCCCCGGAGCGGCTCACCGGCCCGGCGTCCACCCCAGCGGCACCAGCCTGAGGTCGAACTCGACCTCCTCGTACGGCCCGTCCATCTCCCAGCCGCCGGTACGCGGGACCGGCCGCCGCACCAGCGCCTCCTTGACCGCGAACGCGGCGTCCGAGCCCAGGTAGGGGTCGCCGGCCAGGAACACGTGCGTGGTCAGCGGCCGGTGGCCGGGCGCGGTGACCTGGTAGTGCAGGTGGGCGGGGCGCATCGGGTGCCGTCCGATCGCGCGCAGCAGCCGGCCGGCGGTGCCGTCGGCGGGCACCGGGTAGCTGCTCGGGCGGATCGTGCGGAACCAGTAGCGGCCCTCCTCGTCGGCGGTGAACAGGCCGCGCAGGTTGCCGGGCCGCTGGGCGTCGTCCTGGCTGTCGTAGAGGCCGTCGTCGGCCGCCTGCCACAGGTCCACGGTCGCGCCGGGCAGCGGCGTGCCGTCGCAGGACAGCACCCGTCCGTGCACGACCATCGGCGTCCCGCGACCGCGTTCGGGGCCCTCGCTGATCCACGCGCCTGGCTCGCGCCCGGGGGCGGGGGAGTGGAAGGGGCCCTCGACCGAGGAGGGCGTCATGTTGTCCGGGCCGGCGTGGTTGACGTCGTCCACTGCGGAGGTGAGGCCGAGCATGTCCGACAGCAGCACGAACTCGTCGCGGTCGGGCGTGCACCACCTGCCGGTCTCGGCGAGGAAGGCGAGCCCGGCCCGCCACTCGGCCTCGGTGGGACGCACCTCGTCCACGAACGCGTGCAGGTGGGCGATCAGCGCGGAGACGATCTCGCCGACCCGCGGGTCGGGGGCGTCCACCTGGTCGAGCACCTGCCGCACGAGCTTGTCTGTCATGGCGACCGTCCTTGACGGGGACCGTGGGGGTTCATTATCGGCGTCCGGCCGGGGGCCGGGGAAGGCTCAGGCCAGCACGCGGACCACGCCGGCGAACAGGCGGGGCAGCCGGCGCGCCGCCGGGACCACCAGGCGGGCCGTGCCGGGACGGTGGGCGGCCTGCACCAGCGCCGCCGTCAGCAGCCGGTGCGTGCGCGACAGGCGCAGCCACGCGCCGTCGTAGTCCTGCGGACGGTCCGCCGCCAGGCACCCGACCAGCAGCTCCGCCGAGCGCACGGCCAGCGAGACGCCCTCGCCGGTGAGCGCGTCCACGTAACCGGCGGCGTCGCCGACCAGCAGCACGCGACCGGCCCGGCGGGAGCGCACCGCCTGCCGCAGCGGGCCCGCACCGCGCACCGGGGTGACGGCCGGGCCGCTCAGGCGGCGGGCCAGCCCGGGGAAGCCGCGCAGGTGCTCCTCGAAGCCGCGCCGCGCCGAGCTGAGCACCGCGACGCCCACCAGGTCGTCGCCGACCGGCGTGACGTACGCCTCGCCCGCCCCCGACCAGTGGACCTCGACGAAGTCGCTCCACGGCTCGATCCGGTAGTGCCTGCGCAGGCCGTACCGGCGGGGGCCGCGTACCGGCAGGTCGAGGCCGAGCGAGCGGCGCAGCGGCGAGTGCAGGCCGTCGGCGGCCACCAGCCAGCGGGCCCGCAGCCCGATCGCGCTCACGCCGTCGCGGTCCTGGCCGGCGCGGGTGATCCGGCCGGTGACCGTCTTGACGCCCAGCTCGGCGGCCCGCTGCCAGAGCGCGGCGTGCAGGCTCGTGCGCCGGACGCCGAGCCCCGGCCCGGCGGCGAACGCGGCCCGCGCCTCCCGCCGCCCGTCGAGGTAGTGGATGCCGCGGAAGCCCCGCCCCTCGACCGGCGCGCCCATCGCCGCCAGCGCGGCCACCCCGCCCGGCATGACGCCCTCGCCGCACGCCTTGTCCACCGGCGCGGCCCGCGGCTCGACGACCACCGCCTCCATGCCGGCCAGCGCCGCGTGGATCGCCGTGGCCAGCCCCGCCGGCCCCCCACCCGCCACGAGCACGTCGATCACCGGCCCGCCTCCCGGCCATCCGCCACGAGCACGTCGATCACCGGCTCACCCCCTGGTCGCGAGGGCGAGCGCGGCGTTCTCGCAGCGGATGCGCACCACCATCAGCGCGGCGTTGAGCAGCGTGAAGGCCAGCGCCGTCAGCCACGCCGTGTGCACCAGCGGCAGCGCCAGCCCCTCGGCCGCCACCGCCACGTAGTTGGGGTGCCGCAACCATCCCAGCCGGTACGGCCCCCGCCGCACCAGCGGCAGCCCCGGCACCACGATCACCTGCGTGTTCCACCGCGGCCCGAGCGCGGTGATGCACCACCACCGCAGCGCCTGGGCCGCCACGACCACCGCGAGCATCGGCCAGCCGAGCGCGGGCACGAACGGCCGCCCGGCCAGGGCCACCTCCAGCGGCGCGCACACCAGCAGCCCGGTGTGCAGGGCCACCATCCACGGATAGTGCCCCCGCCCGGTCACCACGCCGCCGCGCGCCATGCTCCACGCGGCGTTCCGCCTGGCGACGACCAGCTCGGCCAGACGTTCCAGGCCGACGAGCACGATGAGCACCAGATACCAGGTCACAGGCCAACCACCAGCCGATCGCAGGGACGGGGAACTACCAGCGCAGCAGCACGAGCTCGGAGCAGAAACCGGGGCCCATCGCGATGACCAGCCCCCAGCTCCCCGGCGCGGGCGGCTCCCCGGCCAGGGTGTCGCCGAGCACGTGCAGGACCGAGGACGACGACAGGTTGCCGTTGGCCGCCAGCGAGCGCCACGTCACGTCGAGCGCGCCCACGGGCAGCTCCAGCACCTCCGACACCGCCTCCAGCACCTTCGGCCCGCCCGGATGGCACACCCACGCCGTCACCTCCCCGGCCGTGATCCCGTGCTCGGCCAGGAACCCGTGCACGTCGTCGGCCAGGTAACGGCGCACCACGGCGGGGACGCTGGCGTCCAGCATGACCCGGAACCCGGTGTCGCCCACCTGCCAGCCCATGACGTGCTCCGAGCCGGGATACAGGTGGCTGCGGGTGGCGACGACCGCGGGCCCGGCGGCGGGCCCGGCCGCGCCCCGCCCGCCGCCGCTGGCGACCACGGCCGCCGCGCCGTCGCCGAACAGCGCGCTGGCGACCAGGTTCGCGGGCGAGGAGTCGCCGCGCTGCAGGGTCAGCGAGCACAGCTCCACCGACAGCAGCACGGCCACGTGGTCCGGCCAGCCGCGCAGGTAGTCGTGCAGCCTGGCGATGCCCGCCGCGCCCGCCACGCAGCCCAGGCCGAACACGGGCACCCGCTTGACGTCGGGACGCAGCCCGAGCGCGGCGGCCAGCCGGGCGTCCACGGACGGCGCGGCGATGCCGGTCACCGACGTGAACATGATCAGGTCGACGTCGGTCGGCTCCAGCTCGGCGGCGTCCAGGGCAGCCTTCACGCTCTCCAGCCCCAGCTCGACCGCGACGGAGACGAAGGCGTCGTTGGCCGCGCCGAAGCCGTTCAGCTTCTCGTAGCGGTCGATGGGCAGGGCGAGGTTGCGGTGCTCCACGCGGGCGCTGCGGTGCAGCCGGTCCAGCAGGCGGCGGTCGGCGCCGTCGGGCAGGCACAGGCGGGCGGCCATGTCGGTGAGCTCGGACTGCGGGTAGCGGTGGGGAGGGAACGCACAACGGACTGCGGAGATTCGGGTCATGCAGTGCTCCCTCGACAGGTCGCCCACAACATCCACTCCCCGCACGCTTCCCGCAAGGATGGTCATTTAAGCCATACGCGGCGCGTGGGAATTCTCGTTCCGGATCTCCCGGTCTACGATCACCGTGTGACCGACCCGGATCCCGCGGCCGCCGCCGTCGTGCGCGGCGGGCCGGTCCGTACGGCCGTCGCGCTGGCGCTGGCCTGCCATCCGGGCCCGACCGTGGCCGTGACCGCCCTGGTCACCGCGCTGGCCGTGGCGGCGGGCCGGGACCCGGCCGGGTGCGTCCTGGTGGCCGCCGCCGTGCTGGCCGGGCAGTTGTCGATCGGCTGGTGCAACGACGCGCTCGACGCCGGACGCGACGCCGCCGCGGGGCGCACGGGCAAACCGGCCGCCGACGGCACGGTGAGCGTGACCGCCGTGCGGGTGGCCGCGCTGGCGGCCCTCGCCCTGTGCGTGCCGCTCTCGCTGGCCTCGGGCCGGACGGCGGGGCTGGCGCACCTGGCGGGCGTGCTGGGGGCCTGGGGGTACGACTTCGGCCTGAAGGCCACCGTCCTGTCGTGGGCGCCGTACGCCGCCGGGTTCGGGGTGCTGCCGGCGTTCGTGACGCTGGGGCTGCCCGGGGAGCCGTGGCCGGCGTGGTGGGCGGTCGCGGCGGCGGCGCTGCTGGGCGTGGGCGCGCACCTGGCCAACGTGCTGCCCGACATCGAGGGCGACCTGGCGACCGGCGTGCGCGGGTGGCCGCAGCGGCTGGGGGCGGCGCGCGTACGGGTGCTGGTGCCGGTGCCGTTGCTGGCCGCCACCTGCCTGCTCGTCCTCGGGCCCGCGGGCGGCCCCGGGGTGGCGGGATGGGCGGCCATGGCGGCCGCGGTGCTGCTCGCGGCCGGGGGAGCGCTGCTGGCCGGACGGTCCGCGCGGGCGCCGTTCGTCACCGCCGTCGCCGTGGCGGCCGTGGACGTGCTCCTGCTGCTCTCCAACGGCGCCGCCCTGACGGCCTGAGCCGACGTTGCCGTCCTGACGGTCTGAGCCTCGGTCAACCGCGGTGGGGCAGG
>NZ_JBSFGJ010000502.1:0-6337 GCF_053596515.1 Nonomuraea sp. NPDC001684 | reverse complement strand
GGTGAGAAGGGTGTTGAGGTCGTTCGTCACACATCGATCCTCGACACCCTTCGTCGTGCCTGCACTCCGAACGACTTAGGACTTACTCGTCTAGAGGCCCGGCCATGCCCCGCGGTCCAACAGGTCGAGGACGAGTGCCGCGATGTTCCACGCGTCGTCCTCGCCGCGGTGATGGCGTCCCTCCAGCGGCAGTCCGGCGATCTGCAGAGCGTGATCCATGCCGGGTTTCTTGCGTAGTCCGTACGCCGCCGCGAACACGGCCTTGGCGTTGGTGTGGGTGCGTTCCGTCGGATAGCCGAACGGGTAGGCCACTCCGTCGGCCTGACTCTGTCGAGCGAACTGCCGTCGGTCGTACTCGCCCCAGCTCGCCCAGGGACGCTCCCCGGCGCCGTACTCCTCGGCGAGGATCCGGCATGCCTCGGCGAAGGTGACACCCCGTTCCACCTCGGCCTGCGTCAGGCCGGTCAGTTCCGTGCAGAAGTCACTCACCGCCGACCGGACAGGGCGGACCAGGATGCGGTGCCGGGACACCCGGCTCCGTGCCGACACGTCCACGACGGTGAGGCCGATCTCGATGATCTCGTTGACGGAGCCGGGCGGCGGCTGCCCGTCCCAGCAGGTGGCTTCCACATCGATGACGTTCAACAGGGCGGATTCGTGACGCATGGGCCGAGGGTAGGGATGCGCCCCCGGCTCCGGCATCTCAATTTCCCACGTTCGTTCTTCGGGCGGGGTGGTCAGTCGGGTGGGGTGTGTTCGAGGGTGTAGGTGGTCGCGTCCGGTTCGGCGAAGGCGAGGAGCGCGAGCCCTTCCTCCTCCAGGACGTCCAGAGGCGTCGGCGCGGCGAAGGGGCTGATGAGGAGCTTGGCCTTCTTGCCGGACCGCTTGATCTGCCAGGTCCCCGCCGCGAACCCGTCCACCAGGTACGTGGCCTTGATCCGCAGGTTCTTGGTCGCGACCAGCGGCCTGAACTCGTCCGCCAGCACCCGCGTACGGTCGGCGTGCCCCAGGACGAGGTTGTCGAAGTCGGGCAGGAAGCGCACCGGCGCGGGCACGTCGCCGCCCGGCCGCGGCGCGCCGGGCAGGTCGAACAGTTCGCGTCCCGTCTCGTCGGCGAGCCTGTCCAGCTCCATCCCCTTCATGACGGCCCGCATCCCGCCCAGTCCCGACCAGGTCTGGACGTCGGCGGGGGTGGCCGGGCCGAACGCGGCGAGGTACCGCTCGACCAGGCGTTCCACGCTGGGCGCCGGGTCCAGTTCGACGCCGGGCAGCCCGAAGGCGGACTCGCGCGGGAAGCTCCACCGGTCCTGCGTCGGCACCATGACCAGCGGCGTCATCATGCGCACGGCGTAGCCGAGCACCCGTTCGTCCGCGCCGGGGAACTCCTTCAGCAGCAGGGGCCGCAGCTCGTTGAAGGTGAGCGGCCCGTCGGCGAGCAGCCGGTCGGCGACCGCGGCGACGGCCTCGAAGTCGACGCCCTCGAACCGGCGCGCCGCGGCGGCCAGCATGGGACGCAGCAGCGGGCGGAAGGACGCGTAGTCCTCCGCCGTCACCAGGTGCAGCGTGGCCCGCATCATCGTCGCCCGCACCAGGCCGCCCGCGTGCAGCGAGTCGTGCAGGTCCTCGCGCCGGAAGCCGGCCAGCCGCGTCCACACCCCCAGGTAGGGCGGCCGCGGCTCCTGCGCCTGCAGCCCGGCCAGCCGGTGCACGACGTCGGCCGGGCGGCCCTCGTGCCGGGCGAGGAGGTGCTGCCGGGCCAAGGTGGCGCGGTTGAGGTCTCTGAGGGTGAGCATCTACTTATCATGCCTTTCCCCCTGGAGTCCGTACGTTCCTCCTATCCTGCGCTTTCCGATGGTTTCGCCTACCTTGACGGCGCGGCCGGCACCCAGACGCCCCAGCCGGTGATCGACGCCATCTCCGCCGCCTACCGGGCCGGGCTCGGCAACGTGGGCGGGGCCTTCCCCGCCAGCCGCCGGGCGGACGAGATCGTCGCCGCCTGCCGTGCCGCCGTCGCGGACCTCGTCGGCGGCCGTCCCGACGGCGTGATCCTCGGCCCGAACATGACGACGCTGACGTACCGGCTGGCCAGGGCGCTGACCGGGCCCGGCGACGAGGTGGTGGTCTCCCGGCTGGACCACGACGCGAACGTGCGTCCGTGGACCCAGACGGGCGCCGCCGTCCGCTGGGCCGAGGTGGACGCGGTGACCGGCGAGCTCCCCGTCGACCAGTACGCCGACCTGATCGGCGAGCGGACCAAGGTCGTCGCGGTGACGGCGGCCAGCAACATCCTCGGCACCCGTCCCGACGTGGCCGCCATCGCCGAACTGGCCCACCGCGCGGGCGCCCTGCTGTACGTGGACGGCGTGCACGCCACCCCGCACGGCCCGGTGGACATGCGGGCGCTGGGCGCCGACTTCTACGCCACCAGCGCCTACAAGTGGTCGGGGCCGCACGTGGGGGCCGTCGTCGCCGACCCGGCGCTGCTGGAGACGGTCCGCCCGGCCAAGTTGCGGCCCTCCCCCGACACCGTGCCGGAGAGGTTCGAGACGGGCACGTCCGCGTTCGCCGACCTGGCCGGGGTCACCGCGGCCGTCGACCACCTGGCCGCCATGGTCCCCGGCGCCGGCACCCGCCGCGAACGCCTGCTCGCCTCGATGGCCGCCGCCGAGGAGCACGAGCTGGAGCTGTTCGCCGCCCTGATCTCCGGCCTGGAGACGATGCCGCACGTCACCCTGCTCGGCAAGCCCGCCAGGCGCACCGCGACCGCCTACTTCACCGTCGCCGGGCACACCCCGCGCCAGGTCGCCGAGCATCTGGCCGGGCTGAGGGTGAACGTCTGGAACGGCCACAACTACGCCTGGGAGCTGACCGGCGCCCTCGGCGTGCGCGACTCGGGCGGCGCCGTCCGCGCGGGCCTGGTCCACTACAACGACCGCTCGGACGTCGACCGCCTCCTGGAGGGGGTGGCCGCCCTCTCCTGACGGGCCCTCGGCCCGTACGGGCAGGGCGTGGGATCCTGAGGGGATGCTGCCCCCGATCGACGTGCTGCGCGAGCAGGTCACCGCGCATCTCGCCGCCTTCGACCGCCGGGAGGTGCCGCCCGTCCCAGGGGTGCGCCGGGCGGCCGTGACGGTGTGCGTGCTGGAGGACGCCGAGCGCGTCCCGTACACGGTGCTGATCCGCAGGGCGGCGCGGGGGCGCAACGCGGGGCAGTGGGCGCTGCCGGGCGGGCGGCTCGACGACGGCGAGCTGCCGGTGGAGGCGGCGCTGCGCGAGCTGGCCGAGGAGGTCGGGGTGACCGGCGTGGCGGTGGCCGGGCTGCTCGACGACTTCGTCGCCGACTCCGGGTTCGTGATCACTCCGGTGGTGGCGTTCGGGGGCCGTCAGGAGCCGGTGGGCGACGCCCATGAGGTGGCCTCGGTGCACGCGGTGCCGCTGGAGCGCTTCCTCGCGCCCGGCGTGCCGCGCTGGCAGGGCGAGCTGCTGCAGATGCCGCTCGGGCCGGACATCGTGATCCACGCGCCGACCGGGGCGATCCTGTGGCAGTTCGCCGAGGTGGCGCTGCGCGGGCGCGAACAGCGGGTGTTCGACGTCGCGCAGCCCCACTGGACGAGAACCTGACCCAGATGCCCCTGGGAACGGCCGGTCAGAACGGGCCGGTGAGTTCGCCGAGCTTGCCGGTCAGCTCCAGGTTGGCCGCGTAGTCGACGGGCACCGCGATCACCGACACCGTCTCGTCGGCCAGCGCCTTGCGCAGCGTGGGCAGCAGCTCTCCGGCGCTGGTGATCCGGTAGCCGCGGGCGCCGAAGCTCTCGGCGTAGGCGACGAAGTCGGGGTTGCCGAAGCGGATGCCCGAGTGACGGCCGAGCTCCAGGTCCATCTTCCACTCGATCAGCCCGTACGCGTCGTCGACCCACACCAGGACCGTGATCGGGACGCGCTCGCGGACGGCCGTCTCCAGCTCCTGGGAGTTCATCAGGAACGCCCCGTCGCCGGTGGCGGCCAGCACCTTGCGCTCGGGGAAGGCCAGCTTGGCGGCCAGCGCCCCGGGCACCGAGAACCCCATCGAGGACAGCCCGTTGGAGACCAGCATCGTGTTGGGCTCGTACGTCGGGTACATGCGGGCCATCCACATCTTCACCGCGCCGGTGTCGGCCAGCACGATGTCCTCGCGGCCCATGGCCTCCCGGATGTCGGCGACCACGCGCCGCGGCGACAGCGGGAAGCCGTCCTCCGAGCGCCCCTGCTCCAGCTCCTCGCGCATCAGGCGGCGGATCTTCTCACCGGTGCCGTTGAGCTCGAAGCGGCGCGGGACGGCGTCGGCGAGCGCGTCCAGCGACCGGGAGATGTCGCCGTGCACCCCGACGGACACCGGATAGTGGTCGTCGACCTCGGCGGGGAACCGGTGCAGGTGGATGATCTCCTTGTCGCGGTTGGGGTTGATCTTGACGGGGTCGAACTCCTGCAGCTCGTAGCCGACGCTGATCAGCACGTCCGCCTCGTCGAAGCCGAAATTGACGTAGTCGTGCCGCATGAAGCCGACCGCGCCCAGCGCGTGGGGGTGGTCGTCGGGGAAGACGCCCTTGCCGTTGAACGTGGTGGCCACCGGCAGCCCGAGCCGTTCGGAGAAGCGCACCAGCGCGGCGGCCGCCCCGGCCCGCCCGGCGCCGTGCCCGGCCAGCACGATCGGCCGGCGCGCGCGGGCCAGCACGTCGGCCGCGCGGGCGATCTGCGCGGCGGAGGGGTCTTGGGGGCGTACGACGTTGACCGGCAGCGGCCCGAGGTCGGCCGGCACGGGGGCCGACTCGACGTCTTCGGGGATGGCCAGGTAGACGGCGCCGGGCCGCTCGGTCTGGGCGGTCTTGAACGCCTTGCGGATCATCTCGGGCAGGGCCAGGGCCGTGGGGGCGAGGTCGGCCCATTTGGTGATCGGACGGAACAGCGACACCAGGTCGACCACCTGGTGCGACTCCTTGTAGATGCGGTCGAGGCCGACCTGGGCGGTGATCGCCACGACGGGGGTGCTGTTGGTGGTGGCGTCGGCCACGCCGAGCTGCAGGTTGATCGCGCCGGGGCCGAGCGTGGCCGAGGCCACCCCCGCCTTGCCGGTGAGCCTGCCGTAGATCTCGGCCATGAACGCCGCGCCCTGCTCGTGCCGGACGAGGATGTAACGGATGGAGGAGTCGTTGAGCGCGTCGACGAAGTGGATGTTCTCCTCGCCGGGGATGCCGAAGACGTACTCGACGCCTTCCGCCTCCAGGGCTCGCACGATCAGATGGGCCGCGTCCGCCTGCGGGGACATGGTTAACGCCTTCTTCCATGAGCGACTGCGTCCCTGACAGCACCGGGGAGGCGCGCTTCATTCCGGGACGCGTCCTGTGCCCGCGCGACGGCGGATCTCACGCGGGCACAGCGGGTCAGGAGCCCAGCGCGCGCGTGGCCAGCGCGCCGAGGACCATGCCGACGACCATGCAGGCCGCGGCGGCGATGGCGGCCCACTTGCCCAGGGACTCGCCGCGGGTGTGGCCGACGATGCCCAGCACGATGCCGGCCAGGCCGAACAGGATCGGTATGAACAGGATGGCCACCGCGGCGCTGACGAACCCGATGATCGACAGGACCTGGGCGCCCTGCCGCTGCGGCGGCCGGGCGTAGGGCGGCGGCTGCGGCCGGCGCCCTTCACGCGTGTGCTCGTCGTCGCCCGGGGGCGGGTCTTGCGAAGCGGTCATTCTCCGGCTCCCTCGTGAAGTGAGTCACATCACACACCAGAGCCGGAGGCCTGTCGAGCCGCCGAGTCCCGACATCTGCCCATTTCAGAAGGGTTATGACGGGCGGGAAAACTGAGGGGGAAGGGGTTCGGCGTGGACGACGTCGAGCCGGGAGACCGCGCGGGTGAGGGCGACGTACAGACGGTTGAGCCCGCGCGGCTCGGCCGCGACGACGGCGGCCGGCTCGGCGAGCACCACGTGGTCGTACTCCAGGCCCTTGGCCATCGAGGCGGGCATGACGCTCAGCCGCTCGCCGAGGTCCAGCCCCTCGTTCCAGAGCGCGCAGGTGATCGCCTCGACGTGCGCGTCGGCCGCGATCACCCCGATCGACCCCTCGAACCCGCCCGCCTCCCGTACGGCCGCCACGACCCCCTTCTCCAGCTCGGCCGTCGCGATGACGCGCAGCCTGCCGTCGGAGCGGTGGGAGCGGGTGGGGGGCACGTCGGCGTCGAGCGCGGCCAGCAGCGCGTTGGCCAGCTCCACGACCACGCCGGGCACGCGGAAGCCGGTGGTCAGCTCGACGATCCGCCCGCCGGGGCTGCCGAGCAGCTCCAGGTGCTCCGGCCACG
>NZ_JBSFGJ010000501.1:0-6382 GCF_053596515.1 Nonomuraea sp. NPDC001684 | reverse complement strand
GGCGACGACGGCCGCCCCCACAGCATCCTCCCCGGCACGCAGGTGCTCCGGCTGGCCGTGCCGCGCTACTGCCAGGACGACCCGGCCCTGGCCCGGGTGGTGGACGAGGCCCACGCCGACCTGTTCCTGCGCCGGCTCGGCACGCGTACCGTCCGCGAGTGCCTGCCCGAGCAGCCGCGCGAGCTGCCGGTGGCGGACATGAAGGCCACGGTGCTCGAACTGGCGGCGCTCATGGCCCGCACGCGCAGCCCGCTGGTGGCGATCGTGGAGGACGGCCGGGTCGCCGGGGCCGTCACCCTCCAGTCCCTGCTGGACCACGCGCTCGCCCTCTGACCACCTCCCCCGGTCCCGGTGACGCGCCGAGGGCAGCGGCGATCTCCGGCCGGGGGCGTCGTAGGCTGGTGCCCATGGGGAAGACCGCCGCCGCCCGACAGCCCGTCCCCGCCCGGCGGGCCGACGCCGAACGCAACATCGCCGCCATCCTGGAAGCCGGGACGCGGCTGCTCAGCGACGACCCGGGCGCGAGCGTGGCCGAGATCGCCAAGGCCGCGGGCGTCGGCCGGGTCACCCTGTACGGGCACTTCCCCTCCCGCGAGGCCCTGGTGGACGCCGTCCTCGACCACACCGTCGGGCTGGCCGACGCCGTCCTGGAGGACGAGGCCCTCGACACTGCTCCCGCGCCGGAGGCGATGGCCGGGCTGCTGCATTCGTCGTGGGAGATCCTCGACCGCCACCGGCGGCTCTTCGTGGCCGCCGACCGGGTGCTGCCCACCGAGCGCATCCGCGAGCACCACGACCGCCCGCTGCGCCGGGTGGAGCGCCTGATCGCCCGCGGCCAGGACGACGGCGACTTCCGCACCGACCTGCCGCTGGAGTGGCTGGTGACGACGTTCTTCGCGATCATCCACAGCGCGGCCCAGGAACGGGAGGCCGGCCGTCTGGCCGCGGAGGAGGTCGAGCCGGTCCTGACCCGCACCATGCTCTCCCTCCTCACCCCGCCCTCCCCCGCCTGACACTTCCCCTTCAGGGCTCCTCCCAGCCGATCGGTCGCCTCGACACCCTACCGGCGTACCGTTTTATTGTGCTTAACTTGAACACCAGTGTACAAGTTAAGGAGACCTGGGATGAGTCATCACGTCGGGACGCGGGCTGCCGCGCCCGCGCAGAGCAAGGGCTGGGCGGTGCTGGCGTTGTTGTGCCTGGCGCAGTTCATGCTGATCATCGACATCACCGTCGTCCAGGTGGCCCTGCCCACCATCGGCGCCGACCTCGCGCTCGGCCGGGAGGCGCTGACCTGGGTGGTGACCACGTACACGCTGTGCTTCGGCGGCCTGATGATCCTCGGCGGGCGGCTCGCCGACGCGCTCGGCCCCCGCCGCACGCTGCTGGCCGGGCTGGCGCTGTTCACCGCGGCCTCGCTCGTCTGCGGCCTGGCCGGCGACGGCGGCACGCTCATCGCCGGGCGGGCCGTCCAGGGGGTCGGCGCGGCGCTGCTGTCCCCCGCGGCCCTGGCCGTCGTCACCACCGTCTTCCAGGGCGAGCGCCGGGCCCGCGCGCTCGCCGTGTGGGCGGCCATCGGCGGTTCGGGCGCGGCGATCGGCGTGCTGCTCGGCGGCGTCCTGACCGACGGCCCCGGCTGGATGTGGGTGTTCTACGTGAACGTCCCCGTCGGCCTGCTGGTGCTGGCCGCCGTCCCCCGCGTCGTCCCCGCCCGCGTCAGGGACGGTGTCGAGGACGGGGCCCCGCGCGGCGGCCGGGTCGACGTCGGGGGCGCGCTGCTCGTCACGCTGGCGACCGCCCTGCTGATCTACGGGCTGGTCTCCGCCGGCGACGGCGGCTGGGGCGCCGCGGGAACCGTGCTGCCGCTGGCCGGGGCCGCCCTGTCCTATGTCGCGTTCGTGCTGGTCGAGCGGTCGGTACGGGCGCCGCTCATGCGGGTCGAGACCCTGGCCAGGCGGCCCGTCGTCTCGGGCGCGTTCGTCATGCTGGTCGCCACCGGACTGATGCTGGGCCTGTTCTTCCTCAGCTCCCTCTACCTGCAGCACGTCCTGGGCTACAGCCCCCTGCGGACCGGGCTCACGTTCCTGCCCGTCGCCGTCGCCATCACGCTCGGCGCACACCTCGGCGGCCGTCTCATCGGCAAGGTCGGGGGCCGGCCGGTGGCCGTGGCGTCGTTCCTGCTGACCGCCGCGGGGGCGGCGCTGATGACGCGGGTCTCTCCCGAGGCGGGCGCGTTCACCACCTTGGTGCCGGGGTTCGTGCTGGCCGCCGTGGGGATCGGGCCGGCGTTCGTGACCGCCACCACCACGACGATGGCCAACGTCCCGCCCGGCGAGAACGGCGTCGCCTCCGGGGTGATCAACACCTTCCACGAGCTGGGCGGCTCGATCGGGGTGGCCGTGGTGTCCACGGTCGCCGCGTCCAGTCTGATGCCGGGCGCGGGGGCCGGCGGCTTCACCTCGGGGCTCGTGCTGTGCGCGGTCGTCGCGGGGGCGGCGGCGGTGATCTCGCTCGGCCTCGTCCCGCCCGGCAGGCCGGCGGGCGCGTTCGTCGGCCATGGGCACGGTCACGGTCACTGACGGGATGTCCCCGGCGACCCCGGGAGGCTATTCTGCTTGCGTGACTGCTCCGCCCCCCGCGGGACGCGGCTACTCGACCCACCCGCCCTGCGCCGGGGCCGGTCATCACCGGGCGCCGGGCGACGCCCCTCCGCCGCCGGTCGCGTCACGCCCGAGGCGCGGTGGGCAGCGGCGATGCCACCGCTGACGCTCCTGCGCCGGGAGCAGCCGGGCGTCACCGTGATCGTGGTGTCCGGCGAGCTCGACGCCACCAACCGCGCCCAGTTCGAGAGCTTCCTGCGAGATCGTCCGGAGCCCGGTCACCAGGTCGTGTTCGACCTGGCCCGGGTGCCGTTCGTGGACAGCTCGGGCCTGCACGTCCTGCTGGCCTTCGCCACCGACCAGCTCAGGAGGTCGGGTGCGGTGCGCCTGGCCGCCGTGCAGCCCCTGCCCGCCCGGCTGCTGGACATCACCGGGGTGCTCGGGCACCTCCCCGTGCACGACACCGTCGAGGAGGCGGTGGCCGCCGCCAGGGCCGCCGCGGAACGTTCCGTGTGACGGGCGGCGCGCGGGGGCATTCTCGGCTAACTTCGGGGCTAGCAGGCGTCTGGGCGCAGGCGACGCGGTGAGGAGTCGCGCCATGGGGAGTTCAGCCGAGGAGACGGGCCTGGCCAGGCTGGCCGCGACCGTCGAGCGCCTGCGCGCCGAGCTGCACGAGGTCCGCCGCGCCGCCGACGACCGCGCGCTGGTCGAGCTGGCGAAGGGCATCCTGGTCGAACGCCTGCGCTGCGCCCCTGCGCAGGCCGCCGACCAGCTCGCCACGCTCGCGGCCAGGACCGGGCGGCCGCTGGCCGAGCTGGCGGCCGACGTCGTCAACCGGGCCGCCGACGACCCCATTGCCGACGCGTCCCTGACCGGCGCCGCCGGGCTCGACGGCGGTCCGGAGCCGTCCGCCGGGCACGCGGCGGCCGCGGTGCGGCTACGCACGGCCGAGAGCGCCGCGCTCGGCGCCACGGACGTGCAGGCGGCGGCCCACGCCGTGCTGGAGACGGCCCTGCTGCCGATCGGCGCGACGGCGGTCGCGGTGTGGGCGGCCGGGCCGGACACGTCGCTGACGCTGGCCGGGCACGCGGGCTTCAGCGCGGAGGAGGCCGGGCTCTGGCAGCAGGTCCCGCCGGGCCTGGTCACGCCGGCCACCAGCACGCTGATCGAACGCCGCACGCTGTGGCACACCACACAGGGGCCGCCCTCGATCGGCCGCCACCAGCTGACCGGCGGCCGCGTCACCGCGCTGGCCCGGCTGGGCGGACGGGTGCTCGGCGTCCTGGAGATCTGCTGGCCGGGTGACTGTCCGGAGCCCACGCCCAGGATGGAACGGCAGATCGAGGCGCTGGCCGACCTGTGCGCCCTGACCCTGAACTCCCCGGGGCCGCCCGCGCGCGCCGGCGCCGCCCTGGCCGAGCTGGCCGCCCTGGCCGACTCCATTTCCGACCCGGCGCTCGTCCTGGTGCCGCACCTCGACCCGCAGGGGCACATCGCCGACTTCCGCGTCCACCACGCCAACGGGTCGTCGGCGGTGCGGGCGGGCGGGCTGCTGCTGGAGGCGTACCCGTTCGCGGCCAGGGAGCTGCTGGCCAGGATCGAGCACGTGCACGCCACCGGCGAGCCGTTCCGCGCCGCCGACATGCCCTTCACCGCCGCCTCCACGGCCGAGGTGAGCATCACCCGCCACGGCGGGAGCGTGCTGCTCGTCCGGCGCGACCATGACGACCAGGCCCGCCTTCTTGAGCACGCCCAGCGTCTGGGCCGGATCGGCGGCTTCGAGGAGAACGCGCTCACCGGCGAGATCATGTGGAACGCCCAGATGTTCTCCCTGTACGGCCTGCCGCCGGACGCCCGGCCGGTCCCGCTGGAGCGCCTGCGCGACCACGTGCACCGCGACGACGAGGTGGCCGTGGGCCTCTTCCTGCGCACGGTGCTGCATCACCGGCGGCCGGCCGCGACGGCGTTCCGGCTCGAACGGCCCGACGGGGTGGCCCGCCATCTGCGCGTGGTGGCCGAGCCGGTGTTCGCCCCCGACGGCCGGCTGGCCGGGCTGCGGGGGGCCTACCAGGACGTCTCGCCCCAGCACTGGACGGAGGTCGCGCTGGCCGTGACCCGCGACCGGCTGGCCCACACCGAACGGCAGTCCGCCGAGCGCAACCGCCTGGCCCTGCAGCTCCAGCACGCCATCATGCCGCCCGCGCACGGCCGCATGGACTCCTTCGGGCTGCGCATCTCGGTCCGCTACCGTCCGGCGCAGAAGGAGGACCTGGTCGGCGGCGACTGGTACGACGCGGTCGTGCTGCCGTCGGAGCGCATCCTGCTGTCGGTGGGCGACGTGGCCGGGCACGGCGTCGAGGCCGCCACGGGCATGGTGGTGCTGCGCAACGCGCTGCGCGGCCTGGCCGCCACCGGCGCGGGCCCGGCCCGGCTGCTGAGCTGGCTCAACCTGGTCGCCCGGCACCTGGCCGACCGTATGACGGCGACCGCGATCTGCGGCCTGTACGACCCCGCCACCCGCGTCCTGCGCTGGGCCAGGGCCGGGCACCTGCCGCCGATCCTGCTGCGCGGCGCCCAGGGCACCGAGCTGCCGATGGTCAAGGGGCCGCTGCTCGGCGCGTTCGCCGACGCCGTCTACGAGGAGGGGCGGCTGCAGCTGGAGGCCGACGACACGCTGCTGCTCTACACCGACGGCCTGATCGAGCGGCGCGACCACAACCTGCGCCACGCCCAGGACCGGCTGCTGGCCGTCGCCTCGCGGACCGCCGCGACCCTCGACCACCGGCTCGACGACCTGCTCACCCACTGCAACTCCGACACCGACGACGACACCTGCCTGATCGGCGTGCACGTGCGCTGAGCCGGGCGTGCGAAGGGGCCGGGCGCCGGGTCAGGCGGGCGGGAGGAGGCCGAGCCGGTCGAAGGCCGCGGCCACGCTCGGGGCCAGCGCCGCCGGGTCGTCGCCGGCGACGGCGCGGCCGGCGGTGTAGCAGGCCAGCGCGAGCTGCGGGGCCAGGGCCGCCGTCTCGGGGGTGGCGCCGTGCTCGCGCAGGACCTCGGTCATCGTCTCGGCGAATCGGCGCTGCTTGCGCGCCGTGCGGTCGCCGAGCTCGGGATGATCGGCGATCAGCCGTTCGCGCAGGACGTAGCGGCCGGGGTCGAGGGTGGCCCTGGCGCACAGGGCGAGGGTGAGCTCGCGCACCTGGGCGAGCGCCTCGGGCAGGCCGGGCGGACGGTCGCCGCGCAGCTCGCGGTGGTGGGCGGCCAGGCCGTCGAGCCAGTCGTGCTCCCCCGCGAAGACGACCTCCTGCTTGTCGCCGAAGTAGCGGAAGAACGTGGTGCGGCCCACCTCGGCGCGCTCGGCGATGTCGGCGACCGTCACCTCGTCGTAGCCGCGCTCGGCGAAGAGCCGGTAGGCGGCCTCGATGATCTCGTCGCGGGCTCGCCGTCGCTTGCGGTCGCGCAGGGAGGGCTCGGTCACGGGCCCAGTCTAGCGCTCATGGACGGCGTCCCTTATGGTACTCAGTACCATTTGAAACTGGATTCCATTGGAGTTGCCATGCGAGCCGTGCAGATCACCGAGTTCGGCGGTCCCGAGGTCGTGCGGGTGCGGGAGGTGGACGAGCCGCGGCCCGGCCCCGGCCAGGTCGTCGTGGACGTCTCGCGCTGCGGCGTGAACTTCGCCGACACGCTGCTGCGCGAGAACGCCTACCTGGCCGCGACCACGCTGCCGGTCGTCCCGGGCGGCGAGGTGGTCGGCAGGACCGCCGATGGCCGCCGCC
>NZ_JBSFGJ010000500.1:0-6403 GCF_053596515.1 Nonomuraea sp. NPDC001684 | reverse complement strand
CCCTCGCGCTGCGGGCGTCGGTCGACCCGCAGGCGCTGCTGGTGGCGGGGGCGGTCGCCTGGACCGGCCTCTACTATCGCGAGATCACCAAGCTCAACGACTTCACCGGCGACACCCAGCTCGGTGTGGTGCACACCCACCTGCTCGCTCTCGGCATGCTGTTCTTCCTGATCGTGCTGGTGCTGGAGAAGGTGTTCACGCTGAGCGCCGGCGGCAGGCTGTTCACCTGGTTCTTCTGGGTCTACAACGGCGGGCTGGCGCTGACGGTGGCGATGATGCTGGTGCACGGCACCCAGACGGTGCTGGGCGCCGAGACCAGCCCGGCGATCACCGGGATGGCGGGGCTGGGGCACATCGTGCTGACGGTCGGGCTGGTCCTGTTCTTCATCAACCTCGGCAAGCGCATCCCCGCCAAGACCTGACCGCGGCCAGGTCCGCGGGGGAGGCCGCTGGGCTGTTCCGCGCTCCCTCCGGCGGTCAGGCCGGGCAGTCGCGGGGGTCGACGCTCGTGCGTGCCCCCGCGACGGCGATGCGGGCAGGGCTGTCCGGCAACGCGGCGGCCGTGCACACGATCTGCTGCACGGCCAGGGGGGACAGGTCACCGCCGGGCGCGGACGGGGTCAGCACCATGCGGTCGCGCGCCTTGACGGTCACCAGGAAGGGATCGGCTTCCGGCGGCACCTCGGTGCTGAGCCCGAGCGCCCGCTCCTTCTCGATGGGCCCGGCCGCCAGCAGCGCGAGCCTCTCGGTCCGGAACAGCGGGCGGGCGCTCGGCCGCGTCACGGCGCTGAGCCGCCCGTCCTTCACCAGGTAGAGGATGATCGTCGTGGTCAGCGCGACGGCTCCCTTCGGCGGCTCGCCGACGGCGATGACGTCGCTGGGACGCACGCCGCAGCCCGCGACCAGCGCCAGGAGACCCGCGGCGAGCGCGCGGCGGGGGAGTGCGGCCCTCATCCGGCTGCTCCGTCCTGCTCGGCGGCCCTGCGTGGCAGGCGCAGCGTGAACAGGGCGCCGCCGTCGGGGGCGTTGGCGACGGTGAGGTCGCCCCGGTGCAGGCGCGCGTTCTCCAGCGCGATGGCCAGGCCCAGGCCGCTGCCCTCGGACCTGGCACGGGCCGCGCTGGCCTTGTAGAACCGGTCGAACGCGTGCGGCAGCACCGCCTCCTCCAGCCCCGGACCGTGGTCGCGGACCTCGACAGTGATCCACTGCGGGTCGGCGGACAACCGCACCGACACCGGCGGCTCGCCGTGCCGCAGGGCGTTGCCGACCAGGTTGGCCAGGATGACGTCCACGCGGCGCGGGTCCAGCCTCGCCGTCACCGAGGAGGGAAGCTCGGTGCGCACCGCGTCCGACCAGCCTCGGACGCGCAGGGTCGCGGGCACCAGCTCGGCCACGTCCACCTCGTTCAGCGACAGAGCCGCGACGCCGGAGTCGAACCTGCTGATCTCGATGAGGTCGTTCACCAGCGCGGTCAGGTTGAGCGTCTCCTGGCTGACCAGCTTGGCCGCCCGGCCAGCGGGCTCGGGCAGCTCGGCCGCCTCGTCGTCGAGGACCTCGGCGACGGCGGCGAGCGCGGCCAGGGGAGTGCGCAGCTCGTGCGAGACGTCGGCCACGAACCGGCGGGCGTCGGCCTCCATCGCACGCAGCTGCATGACGTGCCGTTCCAGCTCCGCGGCGGTGTCGTTGAAGGTACGCGCCACGTCGGCCAGCTCGTCGGAACCGCGGACCGCGACCCTGGTCCGCAGCTCGCCCTCGCCCAGCAGGCGGGCCGCCCGGCCGAGCTCGCGCACCGGGCGCAGCACGCTGCGGGTGGCCAGCAACGCCACGACCACCGCGAACGCCATGGCCGCCCCGCCGCTGAGCCAGGCGCGGCTGGCGAGCAAGTCGATGCTGCGCTGCTCGGGAAGCAGGCTGCGCGTGGTGTAGACCTCGATGCCGGACACCCGCCACCGGTCACCCTCGGTGATCAGCAACGGCGCGCCGATGATCAGGAAGGGCCTGCCCTCCCGCACCACCCGTTGCCACGCCATCTCGCCTTCGGCCACCTTCCGCCGCAGGCTCACGGAAAGGGCCTGGGGCCTCAGGTCCTCGGCCTCCAGGGCCGGCGCGTTCCCGTCGCGTCCCCCGCTTCCCGGCGGCGGGTTCCGCATCAGGCCCGGCGCCCGGTCGGACGGCGGGCCGGCCTGCGCGTACAACCCGCGGTAGACGGCGAGCGCGTAGCTGTCCCGCTCGGCCATGGTGGCGGCGATCCTGCCGAGCTCGGTCCGGTCCGGAGCCGGGGTGCGCAACGGGAAGAGCGTCTCCAGGCGCGCTCTCGTCGCCTGCAGCGCGGCGTCCTGGGCCCGCTGCAGGATGTCGGTGCGGGCCTGGACGTAGAGCCCGCCGGTCACCGCCGCCGTGGTGACCACGCACAGCAGCGCGAACGCGAACAACAGCCGGGCACGCAGCCCCGGGCTCGGCACAGGCGTCACCGGCGGTTCACACCGGCCCGAACCGGTAACCGAACCCCCGCACCGTCTGCACGTAGACGGGGGACGCCGAGTCGTCCTCGATCTTCGCCCGGAGCCGCTGCACGCACGCGTCCACCAGCCGCGAGTCGCCGAAGTACCCGTGCTCCCACACCGAGTCCAGCAGTTGCTGGCGGCTGTGCACCCGGCCCGGCGTGCCGGAGAGCTCCAGCAGCAGGCGCAGCTCGGCCGGGGTGAGCCCGATCGGGGCGCCGCGCTTGGTGACCACCAGCCCGGCCCGATCGATGGTCAGCTCACCGTGCCGCTCCAGTTCCGCCTGGTCGCGGCCGATGCGCCGGAGCACGGCGCGGATACGCGCTTCGAGCACCCTGGGCTGCACCGGTTTGACCACGTAGTCGTCGGCGCCCGCCTCCAGCCCCGCCACCACGTCGATGTCGTCGCCGCGCGCGGTCAGCATGATGATCGGCACCTCGCCGATGGCCCGGATGCGGCGGCAGACCTCGAACCCGTTCATGCCGGGCAACATCAGATCGAGCACGACGACGTCGGGACGGTCGGCGCGCAGCCGCTCCAGCCCCTCCTCGCCGGACTCCACGGCGCCCACCCGATGCCCGTGCCGGGTCAGGGCGAGCTCAAGGCCCTCCCGCACGGCCGGGTCGTCCTCGATCAACAACACTCGCGACACGCCGCCGAGTACCACAGCACGCTCCGTAACCTCGCTCGCCGGTCAACTCCGTCCACTGTCGGCCGGTGATGTCCCCGTCTTGTCAGCGCCATGTCATCGTTGTGTCACGGTGATGCCGGGGTGACGGCCGTCGACAAACGGTGACATTCGGCAGACGACCCACTCACATTCGGCGCCAATCGTAGTTCGTCATGAACGAACCACGCACCATCCCAGCTCGGCCCCGAGATCGGCTGTTCGCCGTGGTGACGCTGGTGCTCGCCGTGCTCCTGCTGCCCGCGGCGCTCGTCCGCCGCCCCGGCCGGGCCCGCGAGCTGGCCTGCCAGTGGGCGTTACGGATGCGCTTCCCCGCCGAGGACCTGGCCGGGCTCACCGACGGCGCCCTGGCGGCGTTCACCGCGGCGCGCACCGAGGCGCTCTGGCGTCACGGCCAGCTCCTCGGCCTCACCTCGGGATACCGTGATCCGCTCGTTCAGCTCCGGATGTTCGAGGAGGAGGTGCGCCGCACCGGCTCCCCGGCGCTGGCGCGCATGCTCGTGCTGCCGCCGACGGAGTCCAACCACGTCAAGGGCATCGCCCTGGACGTGCGTCCGCACGAAGGCGCGCGCTGGCTGGAGGAGCACGGCGCCCGCTACGACCTCTACCGCATGTTCGACAACGAGTGGTGGCACTTCGAGCACCACCCGGAGTACGGCGGCACACCCCCGCGCCGACGGCCCCACCCCGGGGTCGGTCACGCGGAGGAGAACAGGCGCCGGAGCTGACCCGCGCGCGCCCGCGGACCTCGGCCGTCCCGCGCCCGGGAGACCGGGCCGGTGGTCTCACCAGCAAGCCGGTGGTCTCACCAGCAGGTCAGGTCGGGGTTGGGGGTGGGGCCACAGGGGCCCTGGTTGCCGCCTCCGTCGGCGACCGTGCCCGGGGGCGCCCAGATGAGGTGGCCGGCGGCGTGAGAGCCGCGCGGGAGCTCAGGTGGATGCCGCCCTGGACCGTGTGCCCCTGGCCGTCGACCAGGCCGCTGGGGTGCAGGCCGTTGCCGACGAACACGTTGTCGGAGACGGGGTCCGGGCCGGCCCGGTCGGGCCCCCACGGGTTGTCCACGAGGATGCCGACGGTGTTGTTGCCGTTGAACACGTTCCTGCGCACGATGATGTGCCGCAGCATGGAGCTGGAGGACAGGCCGATGTCGTTGCCGGTGAACTCGTTGTCCTCGATGGTGTTCGCGTCCTGCGGCAGGAAGGTCTCCGCGGCGCCGAGGCCCGCTGTGGCCGAATTCTTGAAGACGTTGGCCCGCACGAGGTTGCGGCGGCTGTCGTTCGACAGGCCCATGGGGAAGGCGTCGAAGACGTTACGGGTGAAGGTGCCCTGGTCGGTCGCGCTGACCGTGAGGCTTCCGCCGGTGAGCGTGCTGCTGCGGATCGCCGAGCCGGTGCCGCGCACCATGACGGTCTGCCTGGTCACCGTGCACCGCTCGATCGTGATCAGCCCGTCGACCAGCCGCAGACCGGACAGCAGGCAGGCGTCCTGACGCGTGCCGGTGAAGGTGATCGTGCCGGGCCAGGCGTCGATGGGCGCCGCGAGGAGCCGCACGTCCGTGGCGGTGACGTCGGTGCGCGGCAGGCCGGAGGAGGACGAGAGGTAGATTCCGTACTTGAAGCCACTGATCGTGCCGTTGCGGACGGTGAAGCCGACCCGGCTGACGGCCGCCAGCCCCTTGCCCGTGCCCGAGCCGGTGCGGCTTCGGGTTCGGCATGGTGCTGCTGTTCGCCGGCGCGGCGAACTCCACCATGGCCGGCTATCGGCAGCTACAGACCCCTGACCATCTCATGGCTCGCGTGGCCACATTGTGGTCGTTCGCCACGACGGTCACCCAGCCCCTGTTCATCCTCCTCGGTGGCCTCGTAGCGACCTGGACCGACACGCGCACGTCGCTCTTCACGGCTGCGGGCGTGATGTGCGCCGCCTCGATACTGCTGCCTCGCCGGTGAAGTGGGAAGCCATCTTCAGCCGGCCAAGGGACCGTTCGTTGGACAGTACGCCCGCGATCAGGAGGCAACCCACCAAGCCAGTTGCTTGATTAACTGTTGTCATCCAAGAACTGAATCCGATGCTCTCTCCTGGCCCAAGCTGCTGCGCCAGTGGCCGGATAAGGCCACGAGGGTGGTGACGATTACGGCGGTCCACTCGGAGGCTGATGGGACCGGAGTGGCAGAGCCGAAGCGATCTCCCCCATGCGACCAGGCCGAGGCTTGGGTGCTTTCGACCCGGACCTCGCGGTTTGGCGCCGAGGATACAAGTCCGTGCGGGGCGCTGCTGGTCGTGGCTGAGTGGAAGGCCAAGACGTACCGGACAGCCGCAACTGAAAACGTGAGCCCCACTCTGTGTGTTTCGGTCCAACCTGACAAATCGTGATCATTGCGAGCGCAGTTGCGCTCTCTTAACGTCAGCGCGTGGGCCCTTCCGGGCCGGCCAGGAGGCGCAAGACGGTGACGACGTAACCCCCGCGTAGCGAAGGGATGGCATCGCATGTCACAACCAGACGAGAGCGTAATGATCAAGAGCCTCGGCTCCACATACTGGAGCTGGCGTCAATACCAGGAAAAGACATACTGGTGTTGGAACGCGACAACGATCAGCATCGCGAACTTCTACGCCAACGCGCGAGCATGGACCCAGTGCGGGTTCGCCACCGCGGTCCTCAACAGGAAAGACTCCCGGCTCGCCGCCCAGCAGCCGTTCCAGTGCTGCCCGGACGGCGCGTTACGCGGGGACTGCAACCAGGGCTGGTGGCCCGATGCCGGGCCGCTGCAGCAAGCCGGGGTTTACGTCCCGGCCCCCGACGATGCCAGGAATTACCTCGACTGGGTCGAGGCGCCCGGGTGGGTGCAGATCAGAAGGTTCCCGGCGTTGACGAAGAACGAGGTCAAGGCAGAGATAGACGCCGGACGCCCGATCATGATGAACATCGGCTGGGGTGGCGGTCTCTCCGGCCACATCGTCAACATCTGGGGGTACAGCTACCGCCCGGAGACCGGTGAACTGGTGCACGTCTGGGTGCATGACCCGTGGCAGGGTACGCACGGGACATACGCGGGCCAGGAGAACGATCCCATCATGTGGGTCGCGTGGGAGACGCTCTTCGGCGGCTATCCGGGCGGCCCGAACGGCACCTGGAACAGGACCTTCAAGACTCGGCGAAACTAGCCTCAGGGAGCATGCGATGCCGTTGAACATGCCTGAACCGCCGGGACGG
>NZ_JBSFGJ010000499.1:0-6407 GCF_053596515.1 Nonomuraea sp. NPDC001684 | reverse complement strand
CAGTGGGCTCCGGGGGTGAGCGCCTTGAAGTCGACCGGGTCGCCGAGCAGGGCGTGCAGCGTGGCGCGGTCCTTGGCGGCCAGCGCCCGCGCGAACGCCGCTCCGAGCGCGTCCCCGTTCACCGGCGTTCCTCCTCGGCCTGGAGGGTCACGGGGCGGCCGTGCTCCTTCCAGGCGTTGAGCCCTCCATCGAGGTGGGCGACGTCGGCGTAGCCGAGTTCCCGCAGCGCCAGGGCGGCGAGCGCGGAACGGCCGCCTGACGCGCAGTACAGGATGGTCGTGGCGGCGGGATCGAATTCGGGCCGATGGTGGGGACTGGCCGGATCGGCCCAGAACTCCAGCATGCCGCGCGGCGCGAGGACCGCGCCGGGAACCCTGCCGTCGCGGGCGATCTCGCCCGGTTCGCGCAGGTCGATCAGGGTCGCCGTGCCCGACTCCAGGGCCTCGGCCACCTCTGCGACCGACAGGTTGCGTATCCGTGCGCGAGCGTGCGCGATCATTTCGGTGACGGAGCTTGCCATGCGCGGGTCCTTTCAGGAGGCTTCCGCCATCACACCTCATGCTCGAAGCCGGCACATCCGTGCTCAGTACGGAGCTTTTCTGGGGGATGATTCGCGTCATGAAGGACGCCGCGCTGCCGGAGGCGTTACGGTCCGCCGGGGTCACCAAGCGGGAGGCGGAGGTCTTCTGGCTGGTCGGTGACCGGCTGGCGAACCGGGAGATCGCCGACCGGCTCAGGCTGTCCGAGCGGACCGTGGAGAGCCATGTGTCGTCCCTGCTGCGCAAGCTCGGCCACCCGGCCAGGCGGGACCTGGTCGAGGGCGCGGCGCGACTCCGGCGCCGGGCGCACGCCCTGCCCAGGCCGTTGTCGTCGTTCGTCGGCAGGGAGCGCGAGCTTCGCGACCTGGCCGGGCTGGTCGCCGGCGGCCGCATGGTGACCCTGACGGGGCCCGCGGGCATCGGCAAGACGCGCCTCGCCCTGCGCCTGGCCCACGAGGCGGCCGGGCCGGCTCCCGCGGTCCTGGTCGATCTGGCCTCGGCCGCGCCCGGCAGGCCGGTCGAGCGGGCGTTCGCCGACGCGCTCGGGGCGGGCGGCGACGGCAGGGACCTCGGCCCGCAGCTCGTCGCCGCGGTCCGGGCGGGCCCGTGCTGGCTGCTGGTGGACAACTGCGAGCACGTCGCCGACGCCGTCGCGACCCTGCTGGCCGGGCTGCTGGCGGCGGCCGGCGGGCTGCGCGTGCTGGCGACCAGCCATGGGCCGCTGCGGGTGAGCGGCGAGGTCGTCTACCAGGTGCCGCCGCTGCCGGTGCCCGGCGAGGGCGCCGAGCCCGGCGAGATCCTGGACTGCGCCGCCGTCCGGCTGTTCACCGACCGCGCGGCCGCCGTCGTGCCCGGCCTCGCCGTCACGCCGGCCGACGCGGCGGTGGTCGCGACGATCTGCCGCCGCCTCGACGGCTTGCCGCTGGCCATCGAACTGGCCGCCGCACGCACCCGGTTCGCCTCGCCCGGCGAGCTGCTCCGCCTGCTCGACGACCGGTTCGCGCTGCTGACCGACGCGCCGCGGCCCAACCGCCACCGCACCCTGGAGGAGGCCCTGCGGTGGAGCTACGACCTGCTGGACGGCGACGAGCGTCTTCTGCTGGACCGCTGCTCGGTGTTCCCGGGCGAGTTCGACTACGACACCGCGACGCTGGTGCTGGCCGCGCCGCCGCTCACCGGCGCCGGTCTCACCCGGCTCTTCCCGCGTCTGCTGGACCGTTCGTTGATCTCCGCTCGCCGCCAGGGCGGGGAGACGCGGTACCGCCTGCTCGACAGCGTCCGCCAGTTCGCCGGCAACAGGCTGGCCGAACGGCAGGAGTACGAGGAGATCCACGACCGCCACGCCCGCCACCATCTGACCCACGCCGTGTCGCTCGCCCCCGCGTTGCGCGGCCAGAACCAGCCGGCGGCCCTGCGCTGGTTCGCCGACCGCTGGACCGACCTGCGGACGGCCATGGGACGCGCCCTCGACTCCGGCGACACCGCCGCCGCCTGGGGGCTGCTCACCGGCATCGGCACCGGATGGGAGATCCTCGGGGCCCGCGGCGAGCTGTTCACCTGGGTGAACGCGCTGCTCGACCGTCCGCTCCCGGACGGCTCCGCCGGGGTCCGCGCCGCGATCACGTCCTGCCTGCTGCTCTGCTACCAGGACACCGACAGGGCGCTGGCGCTGGCCCGCCGGGCGGCGGAGCACGCGGCGACCGAGGAGGAGCAGGCGTCGGCCGCCCTGGCGGCCGGCCAGGTGGCGCTCTACCGGCGCGGGCACGCCGAGGCGGCCCGGGCGCTCGACGGCGCGGCCGCGGTCTTCGAACGGCTGGGCGACGACTGGCATCACGCGCTGGCGTTGTCCGTGCTCGGGAGCATGGCGAGCGACACCGCGACCGCGGTGGACCGGCTCCGCGCCGCGGCGGACCTGTTCGGCCGCCTCGGCGACCACGTGAAACGCGCCAACTGCCTCAACCACCTCGCGGGCCGACTGATCCGCGACGAGGTTCGCCTGGCGGAGGCCGAGACCTGCCTGAACGAGGCGCTCGACCTCGCCCTGAGCACGGGAAGCGACCACGAACGCCTGCACGCCCAGCTCCACCGGGCCCGCCTCACCCAGCACCGCGACGACCAGGAGGCGGCGACGGCGCTCCTCACCGAACTCCTGCCGGAGTTCCACCGCATCGGAGACCTTCGCTGCGCGACCTACTGCCGTCTGGGGCTCGGCCGCGCGGCCGCCTCGCGCGGCGACCACCGGCGCGCGCGACGCCATCTCCTCCAGGGCGCCGGCACCGCGATCTCCCTCAACGACCACAACCTGATCGCCGCCGGCCTGCGGCTGCTCGCCGAGACCGAACACGCCGCCGGCTTCGCGGCCCGCTCGGCCCGGCTGCTGGGCGCCGCGACACCCACCGGCCCCGGCGGGCCCGGCGGCCCCGACGGCGCGGGCGGCCCCGGCGGGCCGGGCGACAGCCGGCTGCGGCGCGCCCTTCGCGCGGAGCTCGGCGGGACGGCCTTCGCCGCCGCACTCACCGCCGGCCGCGACACGCCACCCGCCGAACTGCTCGAAGCCCTCAAGGCCGCGGACGCGGGAACCGGGTGAGCTCCAGGCTTCGTCGTCAGGCGGCGGTCGCATGTGGAACTCCGCTGGAGGTCGAGCTTTTCGCCGGAATCGTGCCGGCGTGACGCAACCTTCGCGGGTGCTCGCGCATGGAGAAGACATGCAGTTCGACATCACTCACGGCCCTCCCCGTTCTCCGGCCGCCGCGGCGTCGGTTGACGCGGCGGTGACCGAGTTATTCCTCTTTCACCGGCTCGCCCTGGTACGGCTGGCGTTCCTGCTGGTCGGCGACCAGGAGACCGCCGAGGACGTGGTCCAGGACGCCTTCGCCGCGGTGTATCGCAGGTGGAGCGCGCTGGCCGACCACGAACAGGTGCTGCCCTACCTGCGCACGGCCGTGCTCAACGGAAGCCGGATGGTGTTGCGGCGCAGGGCGGTCATCGGGCGGTTCCGCGGCCAACGCGAGGTTCCGCTCTGGTCGGCCGAGGCCGCGGCGCTGCTGGGTGAGACCCGGCGGCAGGTGTTCCAGGCCGTCCGGGATCTGCCGCGGCGCCAGCGCGAGGTGCTGGTGCTGCGTTTCTACCTTGAACTGTCGGAGGCGGAGATCGCCCAGGTGATGGGGATCAGCCGCGGAACGGTCAAGTCGACGGCATCCCGTGCGCTGCGTGCGCTCGCCGCCGAACTGGAGGAGGAACGATGACCCGTGACATCGAGGACCGGCTCCGCGACGCCTTCACCGCCGGCGCGGAACTGGTGTCCCCCGAGAGCCTCGCACCGGCCCTCTCCCCTGCCGCGGTCCAGCGGCGGCGGGGCCTTCGAGGGCTGCCTATCCTGGCCGCGGCGGCGGTCGCCGCCGTCCTTACGGCGGTCGTGCTGGTCTCCAACCTGATCGCCGTGCCCGCCCCCGTGTCGAATCCCGCGCCGCACCCCGCCGACGGCAACGAGGAACTGCGCCGCCTGGCGGCCCGCATCGCGCGGCTGCCGGACGACCAGGGCGCCTACTGGTACAAGTCGGAGCTGAGCGACACCCTGATCCGGGTACGAGCCGGAGGACGCACGTTCAACGCGAAGGTCTCCTCCACGTCGGTGCTCTGGGTGCCGCGCGACCCCAAGGACCCCGTGCAGACGCAGAACCGTGAACCGATCCTGAGCCCGGCGACTCCGGCCGACGAGCGCGCCTGGCGGGCCGCGGGGTCGCCCGGCAAGGTGCAGCGGGTGTGCACGCCCGGCACGAGAGCCGCCGACTGCGTGAAGCTGCCGATGCTCGCGAAGGACACGGCCTGCCAGTACACCCGCGACGTCGCGCCCGACCAGGGGCCCGGCGCCACCGCGCTCGGCGGTTACACGCCGGCCCAGATCCTGGCGCTGCCCGCCGACGAGAAGGGGCTGCGGGAGTGGCTGAGGGCCGAGGCGGCCAAGAAGGACAAGGGCGTGACCCCGCCGCTGGAGGAGGTCATCGCCGGCTCCCGGTTCCTGCTGTCGAAGCCTCTCCGCCCGGCCGTCCGGGCCACCGTCCTGCGCCTGCTGGCCGACCTGCCGACGACAGCCGTCCGGGGGGTGGTCAGGGACCCGCTGAGCCGCGAGGGCCTGGCCGTGGACTTCGGCGAGGGCAAGCGGTACTTCAGGGAGTTCGGCGAGGACGACGAGGTGATCGAGGACCATTCGACCGTCCTCGACCCGGCGACCGGCGAGATCCTGGCGGAGGTCACCAAGGCCGGAGAGGACACCGTGGGCCTGTCCAAGGGACAGACCGTGGACTCCCAGACCTGGACGCCGACGACGGGCTGGACCGACGACCGCCCGGAACGCCCGCGGAACTGCCGTCGCCTGTAGCCGGAGGGTGCTGCACGGCCGATCAGGTTCGGCGTGAGATGAACATGATGTACTCGCAGGGAGCGTTCGTCCGGTTGGCGAAGCCGTGGTCGGCGTCGGCCTGGAAGAACAGGGAGTCGCCCGTCTCCAGGGTCTCGTTGATCCCGCCGATCGCGACGGTGAGACTGCCTTCGAGCACCAGGAGCTGTTTCTCCGTACCCGGCGGATAGGCGGGCAGCAGCCCGGTGGACACCTGGGCGGGGAGGTGGTGGAAGACCATCTCGGCGCCTCCCGCGCCCGGAGCCGCGGACACCATGTGCCGCTCGAAGCCGGTCTCCGGGTCACGGAACACGGGACGATGGTTCCTGCGCATGACGACGGCCACGCCGGACGCGGCCCCGGCCGGCGCGCCGATCAGGTCCGAGAGCGACGCGTCGAGCGCGTGGGCGATCCTGGACGCGACGCCGATCGTCGGGCTCTTCTCACCGCGTTCGACCTTGGACAACATCGCGCGGCTGACCGACGACTGCGCGGACAGCTGCTCCAGCGTCAGGCCCGCCTCCTCGCGACGTCGCCGCACGTTGACGCCGAACGCGCCGGCCAGGTCGTCACCGTGCTGTGGTTCGGCCACGTTTCCGTCTTTCTCGACCACCGTGCTCCTCGATCGATCCGTCCCTCGCTGTCCCACAGTGTAGGGTTTCTTCTAAAGAAGATACTGTCTTCTATCGAAGACGGGCGATGCGCGCCCGACATGACGGAGGTTCCATGCGTTTCACTTCGGGTGGCCGGCTCCACGCCACGTTCGCATTCGGCGAGCTGCAGGTGATCTCGTTGCGCGACGGGTACATCGACATGCCGCCCACGCGGCTGCGCGACGAGAAGGGGCGCACGCTCGACGGGCTGCCGGCCGCCGTCCCGCTGGCCGACGGCAACCTGCGGCTGTCGGTCAACGCCTTCTACGTCACCGACGGCACGCGGTCGGTGCTCATCGACACCGGCGCGTCCGACGCCTGGCACGTCCCCACCATGGGGCTGCTCTACGACGCGCTCGACGAGGCGGGGGTCGACCGCGCGGACGTGACGGACGCGGCCATCACCCACAACCACGAAGACCACGTGAGCGGCCTGATCGCGCCGGACGGCTCAGAGGCGTTCCCCAAGCTTGAGCGCGTGTGGATCGGCGCGGGCGACGCCTCGGTCTTCGCCGGGCGGCGGCTGGAGCCGATCCGCGACCGGGTCGTGCCCGTGTCGGAGAAGGTGGCGATCAACGAGTGGGCCACCGCGCTCCCGACGCCGGGCCACACCCCCGGGCACACCGTCTACGAGATCAGCAGCTCCGCCGGCCGTCTTCTCGTCTGGGGCGACACCGTTCACGTGCCCACGCTGCAGTTCGATCGGCCGGAGGTGTCCTGGGATCCCCAGGCGTAGTACCAGGACAGCAGGTAGTTGGAGGCGTCCTTGCCGGTGCCCGCGGCACACGAGGTGCTGGTGCAGCCGGGCTTCTTGAAGTA
>NZ_JBSFGJ010000498.1:0-6419 GCF_053596515.1 Nonomuraea sp. NPDC001684 | reverse complement strand
CGTTGCCGTGCGGCGTGCGCAGCACGGTGTGGACGTGGAACGGCTTGGGCGTGTCGTAGTCGAGGAAGACGCCGCGGTGGTGGTCGAGCTCGGCGACGATCACCGGTGACTGCAGCCGGTAGTAGAAGACGTCGCCCGGCCGGTGGCCGCCGATCCAGCAGAACCAGGTCTCGTCGAGGTGCGCGGCGATCTCGCGCAGCCGGGCGGCGCGCGGCCCCGCCGGGAGCAGGCCGACGAACGACTCGGCGACGGCCAGCGCGTGCTCCCGGGCCGCCGCGGGCATGGCGGCGACCGGCACCCCCTCGAACGGGATCACGCGGTTGTCCTGGAACGCCCCGGCCAGGTGGCGTTCGTCCCCCGGGTGCACCCGTCCCTCGGGCATCGCCGGGTCGACCATTAGCTCGTGGACGACGGCCTGCCGGCGCTGCTCCTCCGGCAGGGCGGCCATCAGCCGCAGGCCGCGGGCGACCCGGTCGGCGAACAGGTCGCGCAGGCCGGCGTGCGGACCGGCGTCGATCTCGTCGGGCTCGGCGCCGAGGAACACCGGCGACAGCGCCATGCGGCCCTCGACGACCAGGCAGTTGAGCGCGCAGTGGTGGCCGTAGAGCTGCCAGCCCCAGGGGGCCCGCGGGTCAGGGGTGCCGTAGAGGGCGAAGTTGTAGCTGAACTCGTTGAGTATCGTCTCCAGGCCGACCACCTCGCCCAGGAAGCCGTTGACCCGCATCACCGCGCGGACGAGCCGGCCGCCCTCCGGCGAGAGCGAGGCGACCACCAGCGCCAGCGCCTTCTCCCTGACGGCCGGAGCCCGCAGGTCCAGCCGCAGGCCGGTGTCGAACTGCATGAACTCCGGGTTGGCCCAGGTCTGCCACGCCACGTCGTCGGCGTCGTGCGAGAGGCGTTCGCGGTCCTCGTCGTCGAGGCAGGCCAGCAGGTCGCGGGCGGCCGACACCATCGCGGCGACCGGCGCCTGCTCGCCGGGGGCGGCCGGTGTCAGCGGGTACAGGCCGTCCCGCAGGACGCCGTCCTCGGTGACGCCGCGGAAGTCGTTGCCGTACAGCGGGGTCCAGCCCTCGATCAGGCCGCCGGTGAACGTCCCCGGCCTCCTGGCCAGCTCGCGGTAGGCGTAGGGGTCGAGGCCGCGTACGCCGGCCAGCCGCGGGTGGTCGTGCGGGAACAGGTACTGGCGGAACTCGCCGGGCATAGGGCTCTCCGGTCTGTCTCAGACGGTGGTGTTGTGCCGGGCGACGGCGGCCCGCACGGCGCTCTCGTCGCCGGCCGCGATCGCCTCGACCAGGTCGGCGTGGATCCGGTGGCGCAGCTCGCGGTAGCCGGCGCCGGCCGCGTCGTCGGGACGCGGGGACGCGGCGCCCAGGTGGCCGAGCGTGCCGATGTAGACGGCCCGGGCCATGGCGTTCGGGCTGATGGCGGCGATGCGCTCGTGCAGGGCCCAGTTGGCGCGCATGAAGGCGTCCCAGCCGGGCGCGGCGCGCAGCCGTCGCAGCAGGCGGCGCAGGTCGGCGACGTCCCGGCGGGTGCGGTGGCGGGCGGCGCCGACGTCGATCAGCTCCTCCAGGTGGTCGCGCAGCTCGACGGCGTCGGCGACGGTGCCCGGCTCCTCGGCGACGCCGAGCAGGGTGTGCCGCAGCCGCACCACCGGGCCGGGGTCGGCGACGAACAGCCCGCCGCCGCGGCCCGGCCGGATCTCCAGCACGCCACGGTCGCGCAGCAGCCGGACGGCCTCGCTGACCGTGGCATAACCGAGGCCCGTCTCCGCGCGCAGCGACTCCAGCGTGCCGACCGGCTCCCCGGGAGCCAGCCCGCGCGACCTGATCCGCTCGTCGAGCGCGGCGGCCAGCCGCTCGGCCCGCGTGCCCGCGCCCTGCCCGAGCGCGGCGGCCGGTTGTCCGGGCGAGGAGGAGTAGGGCATAGTCCGGATCCAACCATAAAACCTGCGAACCTTTGGCAGGTTTTTCGCCGCCGTGAGGAGATGAGCGATGAGGATCGTCGGGATCCGCCGGCACGCCGCCGAGGGCGTCGAGGCCGGCGCGTTGTCGGCCGACGGGGCCGAGGTCACCGTGCTCGCCCCGCTGGAGCGGTTCTGGGCCGGCGCGGCCGCCTTCCTGGCCCGCGAGCCGGCCGGCGAGCGGCTCCCGGTCGCGTCGGTCGCCCTCGTGCCGCCGGTGCTGCCGGAGGCCCGGGTGATCTGCATCGGGCTCAACTACCTCAGGCACGTCGCCGAGGGCTCCTACGCGGGGGAGGGCGTGCCACCGCACCCGACGCTGTTCGCCCGCTGGACGCGGTCGCTGACCGTGGGCGGCGTCCCGGTGCCGGTGCCCTCGGGCGAGGACGGCCTGGACTGGGAGGGCGAGGTGGTCGCGTACGTCGGCACGCCGCTGGTGGACGCGGACCCGGAGGAGGCGCTGGCCGCGGTCGCCGGCTACTCGGTCTTCAACGACCTCACCGCGCGCAGGGCGCAGAAGCTCACCAGCCAGTGGATCCTCGGCAAGAACGCCGACCGGTCCGGCCCGCTCGGCCCGCTGGTGCCCGCGTCCGAGGTCGGTGACCTGCGCGACGGGCTGCGGGTGCGGACCCGGGTGAACGGCGAGGTCGTCCAGGACGGGCGTACCGACGAGATGGTCTACGGCGTCGGCGACACCCTGGCGCTGATCTCGCGCACGTTCACGCTGCGACCCGGCGACCTGCTGGCCACCGGCACCCCAGCCGGGGTCGGCTACGCGCGCACCCCGCCGTGGTTGCTGCGGCCCGGCGACGTCGTCGAGGTCGAGGCAGAACGCCTCGGCAGCGTGCGCAACCCGATCGTCGGCAACGACGCGCGGGTGCTGACGGGCGCCCGAGGGGTGACCGCGCCGGAGGAGTGAAGCGCGACACTGGGGTGGTGGAGACACGACCTGTCCGCGGCGGGGCGGGGCGGCCGGGGCACCGGTTGCGCTTCGGCCCGGCCGCCGAGGGCATCGAGCGGCTGGCGGCCTCGCTCGTCGGCGAGGCGTTCGCGCCCCACCGCCACGACACGTACGCGATCGGCGTCACGCTCGCCGGCGTGCAGACCTTCCGCTACCGCGGCGAGCTGCGGCGATGCCTGCCGGGGGAGTGGCACGTCCTGCACCCCGACGAGCTGCACGACGGGGCCGCGGGCACCGATGCGGGCTTCGGTTACCGGATCTTCTACGTCGACCCGTACCTGATCCAGGAGGCGCTGGGCGGCCGGCCGCTGCCGTTCGTCGCCGACCCGGTCGTGCGGCCGGAGGGGATGTCGCCGGCGCTGCTCGCCTGGCTGCGGCACCTGGACGAGCCCCTGGAGGAACTGGCCCGGCTGGAGGTCGCGCTGCTGGTCGCGGCGGCCCTGGAACGTCACGCCGACGTCCCCGTCCGGCGGCGGCGCGACCCCCTCGCGGTCGAGGCGCTGGCACGGGTGCGCGAGCTCATCGCCGCCGACCCCGCGACCCGGCACCCGGTGGCCGAGTTCGAACGCGTCTCGGGGCTCGACCGCTGGACGATCGCCCGCCAGTTCCGCGCCGCCTTCGGCACCAGCCCGACCCGGTACCGGACGATGCGGCAGCTGGACGTGGCCCGGCGGGCGATGAGCGGCGGCCTGCCGCTGCGGGAGGCCGCGCTGCGGGCGGGCTTCGCCGACCAGAGCCACCTGACCCGCATGTTCAAGCGCGCCTACGGGCTCACCCCCGGCGAATGGACCACCGCCCTCACCTGACGCTCGGGGAATCCGCCGTGAGCCCGTCGGTCCTGGCCTCGATCGCGCGGATCACGGCCACCATGTCGAGCGTGCCGTGCCCGAGCGCCAGGGTCTCGGCGAACAGCGCGTGGCAGACGTCGATCAGCGGCGAGGCCACGCCCGACGCCCGCGCCGCCCCGGCGATGAGCCGGTTGTTCTTCAGCACGTCGGCGATGGCCGCCTGGGCGGCGAGGTCGCCGTCCAGCAGCTTGCGGACCTTCCCCCGCGACACGTCGCTGGCCATCGGGCCCGAGTCGAGCACCTGGGCGAACCTGTCCAGGTCCAGGCCGTGCCGGGCGGCGAAGTGCGCGGCCTCGGCCAGGCCGCTGACCATGGTGATCAGAAAGATGTTCACCGCCAGCTTCATCAGCAGCCCGCCCGGCACCGGGCCGCACGCGATCGTCCCGGCGCACATCGGCGCGAGCAGGGGGCCCACCTCCTCGACCGCCGCGGGCTCGCCGGCCAGCATCGCCACCAGCCGCCCGGCCTCGGCCGGGCCGCGCGAGCCGGACACGGGCGCCTCGACGTAGTCGCCGCCGGCCGCCCGCACCGCCGCGCCCAGGTCCGCCGACCACGCCGGGGACGTCGTGCCCATGTGCACCACGATCCGCCCGGCCACCATGGACGCGAACCGCGGCGTGCCGCGCCCGAGCACCGCGTCCACGGCGGCCTCGTCGGCCAGCATGAGCAGCACGACCCTGGCCCGCGCGAACACCTCGTCCGGGCTCGCCGCCACGTGCGCGCCGGCCGCCCGCAGCGGCTCGCACCCGGCCGCCGTACGGTTCCAGACCACGACCGGCGTGCCCGCCCGCACCAGGTTGAGCGCCATGGGCCGGCCCATGATCCCCAGTCCGATGAATCCCGTTCCGGCCATCCGCCCTCCCGCTCCGCGTGTCCCGCCGTCACCGTTGTAGCGGCAGGGACCGGCTCCGGTCTTGAACGGTTGTGCGGCCCGGGCCGGCGTCAGGGCGTGGTGACGTCGAGGTCGACGCTGGAGACGCCGAGCACGCCGTCGATCTCCAGCAGCTCGGTGATCAGCACCTCGACCGGCCCCGCGCCCTGGACGACGAGCCAGATCGAGATCGACTCCCGGTCCTTGCTCGGCTGGTCGCGTTCGAGGGTGAGCTCGGCGATGACGAAGCCCCTGTCGCTGCACAGCGCCAGCACCCGGCGGAGCGCGCCGTGGCGGTCGAGGTAGGTCAGGTGCAGGCGCGACTGGGCGTACTTCGAGCGGGGCAGCCGGGCGCTGAGCGGGGTGAAGCCGAACAGGACCAGGAAGTGGCCGGCGGTGACGGCGACCGCCAGCAGCCACAGTCCGGCCCCGGCGGCCATGCCGACCGCGCAGGTCAGCCAGACCACCGCGGCGGTGGTGAGCCCGCGCACCGCGTCCCGGCGGACGAAGATCAGGCCGCCGCCGATGAACCCGATGCCCGACACGATCTGCGCGGCCACCCGGGACGGGTCGAGCGTGACATGCTCGCCCAGGACGTCGGCGAAGCCGTACTTGGACACCAGCATGATCAGGGCCGAGGCGAAGCCGACCAGCGTGTGGGTGCGCAGGCCGGCGCTCTTCTGGCGGATCTCGCGTTCGAGCCCGATGGCGGCCGACAGCAGCAGGGCCAGGCCCAGTTCTCCCAGCTGGGTCCATCCTTGTCCGGCCAGTGCCGTCGTGGCGAACGCCGTCCCCATTTGCCCAGATGTCCCCGGCGTGCGGGGGTCTCACACTTTCCCGGCGAGAAGTTAGTTGCCTGACTTAGTTTCTGTGCTACGGTTCTTCTTAGTCAGGCAACTAACTAATGACTGAGGAGAACCACCATGTTCGTTGTCACGGGTGCCACCGGGAACGTCGGCCGAACGCTGGTCGGTCTGCTGGCCGAGGAGGGCCTGCCGGTCACCGCCGTCGCCCGCCGCGTCACGGAGGCCGACGTGCCGCCGGGCGTCCGGGCCGTCGCCGCCGACCTGGGCGACGTCGCGAGCCTGCGTCCGGCCCTGGCGGGTGCGGACGCGCTGTTCCTGCTGGTGGCGGGGGAGGACCCGGAGGGCGTGATCGCGGCGGCAGGGGAGGCGGGCGTGCGCAAGGTCGTCCTGCTGTCCAGCCAGGGCGCCGGGACCCGGCCGGGGGCCTACCCGCACGCCGTGCGGTTCGAGGAGGCCGTCCGCGGGTCGGGGCTGTCCTGGACGGTCCTGCGTTCGGGCGGCATGGCCTCCAACGCCTACGCCTGGGCCGAGCCCGTACGCCTGAGCCGCACCGCCGAGGCCCCCTTCGGCGACGTCGGCCTGCCCTTCGTCGACCCCGCCGACGTCGCCGCCGTGGCGGCCGCCGTCCTGCGCGAGGACGGGCACGACGGGGCGACGTACGTGCTGACCGGCCCCGAGGCCACCACCCCGCGGGACCGGGCGGCGGCGATCGCGGCGGCGCTGGGCGAGCCGGTGCGCTTCGCCGAGCAGACCCGCGAGGCCGCCCACGCGCAGATGGCGCAGGTCATGCCGCTGCCCGTGGTGGAGGGCACGCTCGCCATCCTGGGCGAGCCCACCCCCGACGAGCGGAGCGTCAGCCCGGACGTCGAGCGCGTCCTCGGCCGTCCCGCCCGCCCGTTCGCCGCCTGGGCCGAGCGCAACGCCGCCGCCTTCCGCTGACCACCGGCGACGAGCACGGCGGCGTGGCGAGACG
>NZ_JBSFGJ010000497.1:0-6420 GCF_053596515.1 Nonomuraea sp. NPDC001684 | reverse complement strand
TGCTCGTCGGCGTCGGTGAGGGTATGCACGATCGTGGCTGCTCCGCGAGGTGCACGCCGCGCTGCCCCCCGGCGGGCTGCTGGCGGTCGTCGAGATGGACGGCATGCCGCGCCTGCTGTCCGACGAGGCCGGGGCGGCGCTGGAGGCGCGCTGCCGGGAGGCGCTGGCGGGCAGCGGTCCTGACCCGTACCCGGACTGGGGGCCGGTCCTGGCGGCGGCCGGGTTCGAGGTGGCCGCGCGGCGCGACTTCCCGATCGAGGTGCGTCCGGCGCCGCCGGGGGCCGTCCGCTACGCGCGGGCGGTGCTGAGCGGCTACCGGTCGCGGCTCGCCGGGCACCTGGCCGCCGACGACCTGGCCGCCCTCGACCGGCTGCTCTCCGCCGACTCGCCGGAGTCCCTCCGCCACCGCGAGCTCGTCGTGCGCGGCACCCGGACCGCCTGGGCGGCCCGCCGTCCTTGACCCGGGACGGGCGGCGGGGAGCCCGGGTGTTGCCAGCGGGACCGATACGTTGGGATGCGTGACGACTGCTCCCTTTGGCACCCCCCAGGTCGTTCGTCCGGAGGCGTCCAGGCTCGCCTGGCTGGACGCCCTGCGCGGCATCGGCGCGCTCGCCGTCGTCGGCGAGCACCTGACGACCTGGGCCATGCCCTGGCTGCGCCCGACCTTCTTCAACCTGGGCGTGTACGGCGTCCTGGTGTTCTTCCTGGTCAGCGGCTACATCATCCCGTCGTCACTGGAACGGCACGGCGACGTGCGGGCCTTCTGGATCGGCCGCGCCTTCCGCCTCTACCCGCTCTACCTCGCCGTCATCGCCGTGGTCCTGGCCCTGTCCTGGTGGATCCCGGTACGCGCCGAGGTGCCCAGGGACGCCTCCTCGGCCGCGGCGCACGCCACGATGCTGCTGGACGTCGTCGGCGTCGCCGGGGTGATGAACACGATGTGGACGCTCTCCTACGAGATGATCTTCTACCTGATGGTCACCGCCCTGTTCGTGACCGGCGTCCGGGACCGGCGCGGCCTGGTCGCCGTCGCGTTCGGGGTGACCGCGGTCGTGGCGGGCCTCGCGCTGAGCGCGGCGCCGCTGACCGGCGGCTGGCTGTCGTGGGTGTCGTTCGCGGTGTTCGCCGCCGGGCTGGCCGGCGTCGTCTCCGGCCGGCTGCGCACCGTGGCGGCGTGCGCGCTCGGCGTCATGGCCCTGGCCCTGCTGCTGCTGAGCAGCCGCGTCCCGTGGTTCGGCGCGGCGATCCTCGCGGTCATGTTCACCGGCACGGCGATCCGCCGGTGGGAGAGCGGCCAGGGCTCCCTGTGGCCGGTGGCCCTGGCCGCCTCGCTGGTGACGGTCGCCCCCGTCTGGGCGCTCAGCGCCGGGTGGTGGTGGGTGCAGCCGGACGTGTGGGGCACGACCGTCGTCCTGGCCGGGCTCACGTTCGCGGCCGGTCTGGCCTGGCGGGCCCGCCGGGTGCCCGCCGTGCTCACCTGGCTCGGGCTGATGAGCTACTCCCTCTACCTGGTGCACCTGCCGGTGCTCCTCGTGGTGATGGAGGTGGCGGGGGAGATGCGCTGGTCGCCGCTGCCCCTGCAGATCGGCGTCGGCGTGCTCTTCCTGGCTCTCGTGCTGCCGGGCAGCCGGCTGACCTACCGTTTCCTCGAACGTCCGATGCAGCGGCTCGGCCGCCGCCTGACCGCCTCCTAGGAGCTCCTACCGGCGCGGGTCGAGCACGAGACGCAGACCGGCCAGGATCTCGCGGTAGAGGCCCAGGACGTCCCAGTGGAGGCGGCCGGCCAGGCGGACCGGGCCGTTGGGGAAGCGGTGGACCACGGACGTGGCGAGCCCGTCCGACAGGTCGGCGACCAGCACCCGGCCGCTGGAGGCGCCCAGGTCCACGGCGGCGAATCGGCTCATTGGGTGGACTCCCTCGCGACCAGTTCGGGCTGGAACATGATGTGCTGGTGGGCGTGCTCGGCCGGGTTGTCGCACTCGTCCAGCAGCAGCTCGGTGGCGATGCGGCCGAGCTGGTACGTCGGCTGCCGCATCGAGCTGAGCGACACGGCCGAGGCGGCGGCGAACTCGATGTCGTCGTAGCCCATCAGCGCCACGTCGTCGGGCACCCGCACCCCGGCCCGCAGCAGGGCCCGCAGCACGCCCAGCGCGAGCAGGTCGTTGGCGCAGAACACGGCCTCGGGCAGGCCGTCCGCCATCAGGTCGGCCGCGGCCTTCTCACCCGCGCGGGCGGTCATCGCGGCCGCCCCGACCACCCGCAGCGAGGCGGGGTCGAGCCCGGCGGCGGCCAGCGCCTGCGCCGCGCCCCGCCGCCGCTCGGCGCACTGCCGGATGGTCAGCGGCCCGGTCACGTACGCGACGTTGTTCCCGCCCCTGGCCAGCAGATGCCGCACCGCGGCCCGGCCGCCCGCGACGTCGTCCACCGCGACCGCGCACTGGTCGGGCCGGTGGGCCGGATGGTCGACGAGCACGACGCTGATGCCGCGCTCGCGCAGCCGGTCCAGCCGGGCCGGGTCCTCGCCGGACGGCGTGATCAGCACGCCGCGCACCCGCTGCTCGGCCAGCACGCCGAGGTTGCGCTCCTCCTTGTCCGGGGAGCCGGCCGAGTTGCCGAGGATCACCGCGTAACCCAGCTCGCTGGCGACGTCCTCGACCCCGGCGGCGACCTCGGTGAAGAACGGGTTGCCGATGTCGATGACGCTCAGGCCGATCGTCCTGCTGTGGCCGGCGCGCAGGGTCGAGGCCGAGCCGTGCCGGACGAAGCCGAGCTCCCGGATCGCGGCCTCCACCCGTTCGCGGGTCGCCGGGGCGACCTTCGCCGGTCTGTTCAGGACGTTGGAGACCGTCCCGGGGGAGACGCCGGCGCGGGCGGCGACGTCCTTGATGCTGACCATGGCCATGGCGCCACATTAAAACGTACCAACGGTGAAGTTGGCCAGTGCCACCGATCTGACCGGGCGACGCATTGACAGCGCCCCCGTGTGATCGTAGTTTCCTCCGCGACAGATTAAAACGTTTTGAAGAGGGGTGACCGTGCGACGCGTCTGCTTCCTGCTCAAGGTCCGTCCCGAGCGGCTGGCGGAGTACCGCGAACGCCACCGGGCCGTCTGGCCGGACATGCTCGACGCGCTGCGCCGCGCCGGCTGGCACAACTACTCGCTCTTCCTGCGCGACGACGGCCTGCTGGTCGGCTACCTGGAGACCGCCGACTTCGAGGCCGCCAGGAAGGCGATGGAGGCCACCGAGGTCAACGCCCGCTGGCAGGCCGAGATGGCGCCCTTCTTCGAAGACCTCGACGGCCGGCCCGACGAGGGCATGCGGCCGCTGGACGAAGTGTTCCACCTGGACAGATCGGGAAGTCATGACCACTGACATCAAGGCCGCCCTGCGCGCGCTGCACATCGAGACGCCCTCGTGGGCGTACGGCAACAGCGGCACCCGGTTCAAGGTGTTCGCGCAGCGGGGCGTGCCGCGCGACCCGTACGAGAAACTGGCCGACGCCGCCCAGGTGCACGCCCACACCGGCGTCGCGCCCACGGTCGCCCTGCACATCCCCTGGGACAAGGTGGCCGACTACGGCCACCTGGCCGCCCACGCCCGCGAGCTCGGCGTCGGCATCGGCGCGATCAACTCCAACGTCTTCCAGGACGACGCCTACATGCTCGGCAGCGTCACCAACCCCGACCCGGCGGTCCGCCGCAAGGCGCTGGCGCACCTGCTGGAGTGCGTGGACATCATGGACGCCACCGGCTCGGACACCCTCAAGCTCTGGTTCTCCGACGGCACCAACTACCCCGGCCAGGACGACATCCGCGCCCGCCAGGACCGCCTGGCCGAGGCCCTGTCCGCGGTGTACGCCCGGCTCGGCGAGGGACAGCGCTTCCTGCTGGAGTACAAGCTGTTCGAGCCCGCCTTCTACACCACCGACGTGCCCGACTGGGGCACCGCCTACGCCCACTGCCTCAGGCTCGGCCCCAAGGCGCAGGTCGTCGTGGACACCGGCCACCACGCGCCGGGCGTCAACATCGAGTTCATCGTGGCGTTCCTGCTGCGCGAGGGGAAGCTCGGCGGCTTCGACTTCAACTCCCGCTTCTACGCCGACGACGACCTCATGGTGGGCGCGGCCGACCCGTTCCAGCTCTTCCGCATCATGTACGAGGTCGTGCGCGGAGGCGGTCTGGCGGCGGGCGTGGCGTTCATGCTCGACCAGTGCCACAACATCGAGCCCAAGATCCCCGGCCAGATCCGCTCGGTCATGAACGTCCAGGAGGCCACGGCCAAGGCGCTGCTCGTCGACCGGGACGCGCTGGCCGCCGCCCAGGCCGGGGGAGACGTGCTGGGCGCGAACGCCGTGCTCATGGACGCCTACAACACCGACGTGCGGCCGCTGCTCGCCGAACTGCGCGAGGAGACGGGCCTCGCGCCCGACCCGATGGCCGCGTACGCCAAGTCCGGATATTTCGAGAAAATCGCTGCCGAGCGCGTCGGCGGCACGCAGGCCGGCTGGGGGGCCTGACCATCATGGACGTCATCAACGAGCTCCTGGACCGCTCCCACCGCCTGGGCGCCGACCCGCGCAACACCAACTTCGCCGGCGGCAACACCTCCGCCAAGGGCCGCGCCGCCGACCCGGTCACCGGCCAGGACGTCGACCTGCTCTGGGTCAAGGGCTCCGGCGGCGACCTCGGCACGCTCAAGGAGGCGGGGCTGGCCGTCCTGCGCCTGGACCGCCTGCGCGCGCTGGCCGCCGTGTACCCCGGCGTCGAGCGCGAGGACGAGATGGTCGCCGCCTTCGACTACTGCCTGCACGGCAGGGGCGGCGCCGCCCCCTCGATCGACACCGCCATGCACGGCCTGGTCGAGGCCGCCCACGTGGACCACCTGCACCCCGACGCCGGGATCGCCCTGGCCACCGCCCGCGACGGCGAGGAGCTGACCCGGCGCGTCTTCGGCGACCGCGTGGTGTGGGTGCCGTGGCGGCGGCCCGGCTTCCAGCTCGGCCTGGACATCGCCGCCGTCAAGGAGGCCAACCCGCAGGCCATCGGCTGCGTGCTCGGCGGCCACGGCATCACCGCCTGGGGCGCCACCTCGCAGGAGTGCGAGGCCCGCTCCCTGGAGATCATCCGCACCGCCGAGGAGTACCTGGCCGCGAACGGCCGTCCCGACCCCTTCGGGCCGGTGCTCCACGAGCCGCTGCCCGAGGACGAACGGCACGCGCGGGCCGCCGCGCTGCTGCCGGTCGTGCGCGGGCTGGCCTCCTCCGACGCGCGGCAGGTCGGCCACTACACCGGTACCCCGGAGGTGCTGGACTTCCTCTCCCGCGCCGAGCACCCGCGCCTGGCCGCGCTCGGCACGTCCTGCCCCGACCACTTCCTGCGCACCAAGGTCGCCCCGCTGGTCCTGGACCTGCCGCCGGACGCGCCCCTGGACCAGGCGGTCGCCCGGCTGCGCGAGCTGCACGCCGCCTATCGCGCCGACTACACCGCCTACTACGAGCGCCACGCCACCCCGGACTCGCCGCCGATGCGCGGCGCGGACCCGGCGATCGTGCTGGTGCCCGGCGTCGGCATGTTCTCCTTCGGCAAGGACAAGCAGACCGCCCGCGTGGCCGGCGAGTTCTACGTCAACGCGATCAACGTCATGCGCGGCGCCGAGTCCGTCTCCGCCTACGCGCCCATCCCGGAGTCGGAGAAGTTCCGGATCGAGTACTGGGAGCTGGAGGAGGCCAAGCTGCGCCGGATGCCGAAGCCGAAGCCGCTGGCCGGGCGGGTGGCGCTGGTCACCGGCGCGGGCTCGGGCATCGGTGCGGCGACCGCGCGGCGGCTGGCCGCCGAGGGCGCGTGCGTGGTGCTCGCCGACCGCGACCAGGCCGCCGCGGGGAAGGTCGCCGCCGAGATCGGGGCCGGGGCGTACCGGGCGTCCGACGTCGCGGTGGCCGTGGAGGTGGACGTCACCTCCGAGGAGCAGGTCGTGTCCGCCGTACGGGCCGCCGTGCTCGCCTTCGGCGGCGTGGACCTGGTGGTGAACAACGCCGGCCTGTCGTTGTCGCGCTCCCTGCTGGAGACCAGCCTGGACGACTGGGACCTGCAGCACGACGTGATGGCGCGCGGCTCGTTCCTGGTCTCCCGCGAATGCGCCCGGGTGCTGATCGATCAGGCGATGGGCGGGGACATCGTCTACATCTCCTCCAAGAACGCCGTCTTCGCCGGGCCGAACAACGTCGCCTACGGCGCGGCCAAGGCCGACCAGGCCCACCAGGTCCGCCTGCTGGCCGCCGAGCTGGGCGAGCACGGCGTCCGCGTCAACGGCGTCAACCCCGACGGCGTGGTGCGCGGCTCGGGCATCTTCGCCTCCGGCTGGGGCGCCAACCGCGCGGCGGTGTACGGCGTGGAGGAGGAGCGCCTGGGCGAGTTCTACG
>NZ_JBSFGJ010000496.1:0-6439 GCF_053596515.1 Nonomuraea sp. NPDC001684 | reverse complement strand
ATCGGCCCGGCCGGCGCGGCCGTCACCCGGGCCGCCACCGCCGCCGACCGCCTGCTGACCGCGGACGAGCCGGGCATCGTCGGCCTGTCGCACGTCGTCCGCCCGGCCCTCGACGTGGCCGCCCATCACGCGCCCGTCATCCCGTGCGTGCTGCGCGGACTGGACCGCCTCCGGCCGCTGCTGGACAACGCCTTCGGCCACGGCAGCGCGAAGGCGGTGCTGGAGATCGTCCGGCCGGCGCACCCGTACGAACCGGGCAAGGACACCCCGCGTTACGCCGACCGCAGGGGCCCGGCCTGCTACGGCCTGCCCGACCACGCGCCCGTGCCCTTCCCGGGGGTGCGCTTCGACGACGGCACGGCCGACCTGGCGAGGCTGATGCTGCGATGACCACGCTCGGGCCGGCGCTCAAGCTGGCCGTCTTCGCCCTCGTCACCACCCTGTGCGTGGCCACCCTGGCGATCACGATCTCGGGCGCCCGCTTCACCGCCGCGGTCGTCTACCACGCCCTGTTCACCGACGCCTCGGGGCTGCGCGAGGGCGACGAGGTGCGCATCGCCGGCGTGCGGGTCGGCCGGGTCGAGAGCGTCACGCTGGCGGGCGTCCAGGCCGAGGTCGCCTTCTCCGTACGGCGCACCACCGCGCTGCCCCGCTCGGTCGTGGCCGCCGTCCGCTGGCGCAACCTCGTCGGCGACCGCTACCTGACGCTCTCCACCGGCCCCGGCGGCCCCGGCCTGCTGCCGCCGGGCGCCCGCGTGAGCAGCACCCGCCCGGCCCTCGACGTCACGGCCCTGTTCAACGGCTTCAGGCCGCTGCTCAACGCCATCCGCCCCCAGGACGTCAACAAGCTGAGCTGGCAGATCGTCCAGGTGCTCCAGGGCGAGGGCGGCACGGTCGAGGCCCTGCTCGGCCACATCGCCTCCCTCACCGGCACGCTCGCCGACCGCGACGCCGTGATCGGCCGCGTGATCACCAACCTCGGCACGGTGCTCGGCGAGATCGCCGGCCGGGAGCACGACTACGACCGCCTGCTGATCGACCTGCGCGCCCTGATCGGCGGCCTGGCCGGCGACCGCGAGGCCATCGGCGACTCGCTGGCCACCCTCGACCGTCTCACCGCCGTCACCGGCGACCTCGTCCGCAGGGCCCGGCCCGACCTGCGGGCGAGCGTCCGGCACGCGGACGGGCTGCTCAAGGCGCTCAACGCCAGGAGCGCCCTGGTCGAGGACACCCTCGCCCGCGCCCCCGACCGTCTCGGCCGGCTCGTCCGGGCCTCCTCCTACGGATCCTGGTTCAACTTCTACCTCTGCTCGCTCACGGTCAGGAGCGGCGGCGTGCGCACTCCGAAGATCGTCAACGGGAGCCCGCGATGCCACTGACCCCCTTCAGGAGACGCGATCCCGTGCCGCTGGGCGTCGGCGGCATCGTCGTGGCCCTCGCGCTGGTCGTGGCGGCCCTGGCGGTCGGCGGCCTGCCGCGCGGCAGCTCGTACTCGGCCGCGTTCGCCGACTCGGCGGGCCTGCGCGAGCACGACGACGTGATGATCGCCGGGGTCAAGGTCGGGGAGGTCACCGGCGTCGATCTCGAAGGCGACCACGTCCGCGTCGATCTACGGGTGGCCGACGACGTCCGGCTCGGCTCGCTGACCAGGGCGGACATCCGGATCAAGACGCTGCTCGGCGCCCACTTCGTCATGCTCGTCCCCGAGGGCGGCGGCCGGCTCCAGGGGCAGATCCCGCTGTCGCGCACCAGCGTCCCCTATGAGGTCGCGCCCGCCGTCGCCGACCTGGGCGCGGCCGCGGGACGCGTCAACGAGCGGGCCCTGGCCGCGGCCATGACCGTGTTGTCGCAGACCATGGAAGGCTCCTCGACGGAGATCCGGGCCTCCCTCCGGGGGCTCGGCAGGCTCTCGCGCACTGTCGCCGCCCGCGACGCCCGCCTCCACGACCTGGTCGGCCACGCCCGTACCGTCACCGGCCTGCTGGCCCGCCGCAACGCCGACCTGCACGGCCTGGTCACCGACGGCGACCTGCTGCTGCGCGAGGTCTCCGCGCGGCGGGCGGTCGTCCACGGGCTGCTGGTCGACACGGTGGTGCTGGCCGGGCAGATCGACGGGCTGGTCGCCGACAACAGGACCACGTTGCGACCCGCGCTCGAACGGCTGCGCTCGTTCGTCGCCGTGCTGCGCCGCCAGGAGGAGAGCCTCGACCGGTCGCTGGCCCTGCTCGGGCCGTTCACCCGGCAGCTCGCCGACGCGACCGGCAACGGGCGCTGGTTCGACACAATCATCCAGAACCTGGTCCCGCTGCCCGCCTCGATCCGGCCGCCCGACCCCCTGCCGGAAGGACCCGTGCGATGAGAGGCCCGCTCGTCCTGGCGCTGCTGCTCGCGACCCTGGCCGGCTGCGGCTTCGAGGGGGTGGCCTCGCTGCCGCTGCCCGGCGGCGCCGACCTGGGCGCGCGGCCGTACGCGGTGACCATCCGGTTCGCCGACGCGCTGGACCTGGTGCCGCGCTCGCCGTGCAAGGTCGACGACGTCACCGTGGGCGAGGTCACCGGCGTGGAGCTGGGCGACGACTGGCGGGCCGACGTGGTCTGCCAAGTACGCGGCGACGTCGCCCTGCCCGACCGCACCTCGGCGGCGATCTCGCAGACGAGCCTGCTGGGGGAGAAGTTCGTCGAACTGCTGCCCGCCGGGCACGGGCGGTTGAGCGGCCCGATCCCGGTGGCCCGGACGAGCACGACCGCCGAGGTCGAGGAGGTGTTGTCGGCCGCCTCGCTGCTGGTCGACGGCGGTGGCCTCGACCAGCTCGCGACCGTCAACCGCGAGCTGGCCGACGTGCTCGACGGCCGCTCTGCCCGGCTGAAGGACCTGCTGCGCAGGCTCGGCGCGTTCGCCGCGGGGCTCGACGGCTCCAGGAAGCAGATCGTCCGGCTGATCGACGCCCTCGACGGCCTCACCGGCACCCTGGCCGCCCAGCGCGCCACGATCAGGGCCACCGCCACCGAGATCGGCCCGGCCGTCGCCCTGCTCAAGGGCCAGCGCGCGGGCCTGACCGCGATGCTCGCCGCCCTCGACCGGCTCGGCCGCACCGCCACCCGCGTCGTCGAGCGTTCCCAGGCCGACGCCCTCGCCGACCTGCGCCACCTGCGCGAGCTCCTGCTCAACCTCGACCGGGCGCGCGACAGCGTCGCGTCGGGGCTGGCGACCGCGATCACGTTCCCGTTCCCGGGGTCGGCCTCGTCCATGCTGCGCGGCGACTACGCCAACACCGACCTGACCGTCGACGCCTCGCCCGGCGCCACGCTGCGCAACCTGCTCGGCGGTGCGCGATGACCGTCAGGCTGGTGGCGTTCGCGCTGATCGGGGTGGTGGCGGTGGCGTACACGCTGGTCAGGTACGCCCGGGTGGGCGCCGACCTGTTCGACCCCGCCTACCGGGTCACGGTCGAGCTGGCCGACGCGGGCGGGCTGTTCGACGGCTCGGAGGTGACCTACCGAGGGGTGCCGATCGGCCGGGTGGAGTCGCTGGCGGTGGCGGGCGACGGCGCTCGGGCCGTGGTCAGGCTCGGGTCCGGCGCCCCGGTCCCGGCCCGCGGCCTGCTGGCGGTGGTGGCCAACCGGTCGGGGGTGGGGGAGCAGTACCTGGACCTGCGGCCCGCCGGGGGCGCGGGGCCGTACCTGCGGGAGGGGGACGTGATCGACCGCGCGCACACGCGGCTGCCGGTCCCCACGTCCAAGCTGCTCGGCGACACCGACCGCCTGCTGGCCTCGATCGACCCGCGCGACCTGGAGACGGTCGTGACCGAGCTGGACAAGGGGCTCGGCGGCAACGGGCCGGCCCTGCGACGGCTGGCCGACGCGGGCGAGAAGCTGCTCGGACAGGCCGAGAGCGTCCTTCCCGAGACGGTCGCGGTGCTGCACGACGGGGAGACCGTGCTCGACGCTCAGCGGGCCTCTGGGAGCCATCTGAAGGCATTCGCCGGGAATCTGGCGAGCCTGACCGATTCGCTCCGCGACGGTCGCGGCGACCTCGCCCACGTGATCGGCCGCACCCCGCGCGCGGCCGAGTCCCTTGAACGCCTGACCGACGGCGTCGCGCCTCACCTGCGCCCGCTGCTGACCCACCTGGTGATCGGCGGCCGGACGGCCTCCGCCCGGGTCACCGCCCTCCGGCAGCTCCTGATCGGCTACCCGGCCGCCGTCGCGGGCGCCTTCTCCGTGGTCGACCGGGACGGCCTGCACTTCGGCCTCGACCTCGACCTCAACGTCCCCAGGCCGTGCACCCGCGGCTACGAGCGCGTACGCAGGCGCCAGCCCCACGACGTCGGCACCCGGCCACCCGACCCGGAGGCGTTCTGCAGGGAGCCGCGCGGCAGCGCGACCGGCGTGCGCGGCGCCCGCAACGCCCCCGCTCCCCAACCGCCTCCGTCGATTCCAGGGCTTCAGGACTGGCTCGCGGGTTATGATCCGGCGACCGGCCGGAAGGGGTGAGCACAGGTGGGAGCACTTCCCGCGCGCCCGGCACGCATCCTCGTGGCCGCCCTCAGCGTGACGCTGGCGGCGCTCGTCGCCGCCGGCGTGTGGATCTCCCTCCAGGCGCGTGACGCGCAGGCCCTGGCCGACGACCGGCAGGCCGCGCTGCTCGCGGCCGGCACCCACGCCAAGAACCTGGTCTCGCTCGACTACAGGACCGTCGACGCCGACGTGCAGCGCATCCTCGACACCTGCACGGGCGGCGCCAGAACCGGCTACCAGGCCATCGCGGGCAAGCTCAAGAGCACCACGGTCGCCAACAAGGTCGTCCAGCACGGCGTCCTGCGCGCGACCGGCCTGGTGTCGATGTCCGGCGGCACCGCGAAGGTGCTGGTGGTGGCCGACGCCGAGATCCGCTGGGACGGCTCCAAGAGCCCGCCCCAGGAGCGCTTCTACCGCTGGACGATGGACGTGACCAAGGCCGGCGGCGTGTGGCTGGTGTCGAAGGTGGTGCAGGTGGTGTGAGAACCGTCACTGTGGTGCTGCTCGGCGTCCTGGTGATCGTCGCGGGCGTGCTGGTGCCCAGGATGTGGTTCGACCTGCGTGACCTGCGGGGGGCCGAAGGAGCCGGGGCCGAGGCGATGGCGACGGCCCGCCAGGTCGCCCCCGACATGTTCTCCTACGACTACCGCTCGGTGGAGGCCGACCTGGCCAGGGCCGGGGCGTACACGACGGGCGAGCTGACCAGGCACTACAAGGAGCTCACCACGTCGCTGGTGTCCAAGGCCAAGGCCGAGAAGACCGTGCGCACGGCGGCCGTGGTGGACGCCGGCGTCGAGCGCGCCACGCCCGACAGGGTCGAGGTCCTGTTGTTCGTGAACATGGTTACGGTAAAAGTAGTGCCGAACCAGGACAGGCCCCAGCAACAGGTGACCCAGAACCGAGCCCGGTTCGTCATGGTCAGGCAAGACGGGCGATGGCTGGTCGAGGGGCTGTCCACGCTGCTGGGAACGGCTTGAGCCGCCGGGCGTGCCGCTACGTTCAATTGTTACCAAAAATCAGGTTTGGTGAAGCCCTTGATAGGGGTACTCCAGTCACAGCTACACCGGCGGTCGGCATGGGTTCGACCCCCGGGGTGACGGAGCGTTAACCGCCCACGATCGCGGGTATCGTCTTGGGCCTGGCGGTAGGCGCCCGATCACACTGGGGAGAAAACCCAGCGTCCGGGCCCCTAGGCGGCTAAAAGTCGGGCTCGCGGGCTTGACGTTTGCGGCTGAACGGGCGATGCTGCGACCAACGTGGAGCATGCAGCGAGAGCGAAGTGGACAGGCGTGTGCCGTTCGGCTACACTGCCCCTTTGCGCTGCCCTTTGACGACCCGTGATGCTTGCTCACGTTGCGAGGTTGTCTGGCGTGCGTGTAGTCAGTCCGCCGCGAGCCCTCGGAAGGACATCTGTTGGCAGCCTCGCGCAACGCCTCCGCCGTACCCGCTGGTCCCCGTCGCGTCTCTTTCGCGCGCATCCAGGAGCCCCTCGAAGTTCCTGATCTTCTCGCTCTGCAGACCGAGTCGTTCGACTGGTTGCTGGGCAACGAGAAGTGGAAGGGCCGGGTAGAGGCGGCTCGTCAGGCCGGGCGCAGGGACGTCCCGACCCAGTCGGGCCTCGAAGAGATCTTCGAAGAGATCAGTCCCATCGAGGACTTCTCGGGGACCATGTCCTTGTCGTTCCGCGACCACCGGTTCGAGCCGCCCAAGTACTCAGTCGATGAGTGCAAAGACAAGGACATGACCTTCTCCGCCCCGATGTTCGTCACGGCGGAGTTCATCAATAACACCACCGGTGAGATCAAGAGCCAGACGGTGTTCATGGGCGATTTCCCGCTCATGACGCCGAAGGGCACGTTCATCATCAACGGCACCGAGCGTGTCGTGGTCTCGCAGCTGGTCCGTTCGCCGGGTGTCTATTT
>NZ_JBSFGJ010000495.1:0-6447 GCF_053596515.1 Nonomuraea sp. NPDC001684 | reverse complement strand
GTCATGGCTGTCGAGCGTAGCCATGATGCTTTCCCGGGAAAATATTCCAATTCATATATATCCGCCACCCTCGGTCCGGCCCGGCCCCCGCGCGGGGGGCGGGCCGGCGGCGAGGCGGGGCCGCCCACGCGGTGTCGGTCCGGCGGCCGGGCGGGCCTTCCCACGCGGTCCCGGGCCGGTGGCGGGGCGTCAGGGGCAGCCCGTGGCGGCGAAGGCCGTGAACTGGCTGACCTCGTTCCTGCTGAAGTTGTCGTCCGAGCCGATCACCAGCGTGCACTCCCCGCTGGCCAGCCGCGGCCCCCACGACATGGCCTCCAGGTTCTGCACCGGCGGCCGGAAGTCGCCCAGGTCGTAGACCAGCCGCTTGCTCACCGGCCGGTACCCCGCGCTCAGGTCGTCCTGGCTCAGCACGTTGGTCGCGCCCGTCAGGTCGATCTCGTACAGCTTGACCTTGTAGTCGACGCCCTCGATCCAGGAGCGTTCCAGGGCCAGGTAGCGGTGGTCGTCGATGGGCAGGATCTCCGAGACCCCGCTGTCGGACTCCCCGGTGGGCGGCACCGGCGCGGCCGGGAGCGCGTCGAGCGGGTAGACGAACTGGCCGCGCGGGACGCCCCGCCGGTCCCACACGGTGAGCCGGGCGGGCGCGCCGTGCTGCACCGTGGACGGCTCGCCGTCCTCGTACCGCGGCCCCTCGGTCATCGCCGTGATCCGGCGGGCGGTGACCGCCAGGCCCTCGAAACCGGCGTTGCGCCGCGGGCCGTGCTCGGTGGTGGTCAGGCGCAGGTTGCCCGGCAGGCGCAGGTCCCCCTGGTGCCGGCCCTGGAGGTCGGCGGCGCGCACGCCGGAGGCGGCCAGCGGCAGGTCGGGGTGGCCGGCGTCGGGGCGGTCGCCCTCGTCGCCCCACAGCAGGCGACCGGACCAGCGGTCGTACCTGATGGACTCGGGGTCGGCCGAGCCGGGCTTGCCGTAGCCGGGGTAGGGGGTGCCGTCCTGCCTGGTCAGCGTGGTGACCCCGGTCAGGCTGATGCCGGTGAACGCGCCCGAGTCCCGGTCGATGTCCAGGCGGGCGGTGTAGAAGCGGGCCGGACCGTAGCGCCAGCGGTCGTCGGAGATCAGGTACCAGGCGCCGGTGCGCGGGTCGCGGTCGATGCCCGACACCCCGCCGACGGTGGTGCCGTCGAACTGCATCAGGTACGGCAGCCGCTGCTCCCCGAGATACCGGGTGATGCGGACCTCCTCCCGCGGGGCCGCCCAGGCGGGCTGGGTGACGCTCATGGCGACCGCGCACGCGACCGCGAACCCTGTGATTCTTCGCATTCCGTCCCCTGTGTCGTTCTGGTTACGTGGAGTGACCGGGGGACATGAAATCGTGCCCGCGCCCGCGGGGCGACCGGGACACGCCGCCGCCCGCGCGTCTTTGCCTGGCGGGCCGTGGACAGGCCGGTGGCGCACGGGCCATCGTCCTGTCACTCCGGAGCGCGAGGCGGCGGAAACCGTCGGTGCCCGCCCGCACACTCAGCGCATGCCCGATGAGCCTCTGGAACTCGGTGAGATCACCGTCTCCGACTGGTACGCCCACAACGACAAGATGGCCGAGGTCGGCTTCCTGACCATCGCCAGGCGCCTGCCCTCGCTCGTGACGCAGGCGATGAGCATGTCCTGGCGGGCCGGCCCCCGCGACACCGTGGCCACCATCGCGCTCAACCTCCTCGGCGGCGTCTTCACCGCCTTCGGCCTGCTGGCCACCACCGGCGTGCTGAGCGCCCTGTTCAGCGAGGGCCCGACCCCCGGCCGCGTGCTGGCCGCCCTGCCCAGCCTCGTCCTGGTGGGCGTGGCCGCCGTGCTGCGCACGGTGGTGCAGGCCGGCGCGGGCTGGGCGCAGTCACGCCTGACCCCGCAGATCTCCCGCCACACCGAGGAACGCCTCTACAGCCTGACCAGCCAGGTGGAGCTGGTCGCCTACGACGACCCGGAGTTCCACGACAGCCTCGAACGCGCCAACATGCGCGGCGTCAGCGTGGCCGGCGCGGTGGTCAGCTCGGCCATCAACGTCGTCACCGCGGCCGTCGGCATCGCGGCGGCGGCCGGCGTGCTGGGCGTGCTCCATCCGGTGCTGCTGCCGCTGCTGCTGCTGGCCGTGCTGCCCGACGCGTGGGCCACCGTGCGCGGCGCCCGTATGCGCTACTCGACGATGTACTCCCTCATCCCCGCCCGCCGCCGCAAGTGGATCATCGCCGAGCTGCTGGCCGACCGCGAGCCCGCCGCCGAGGTGCGTTCGTTCACCATGCGCGGCTTCCTGCTGCGCATGTACGACGCCGTCGCCAGGGCCGAGCAGGACGTGCTGCTCACCCTGGCCAGACGCCAGACCCTGGCCGGCCTGGTCGGCGAGGCCCTGGGCGGCCTCGGCACCGCCCTGGTCTACGTCGCGCTGGGCGTGCTGCTGGCCGTGGCGGCGATCCCGCTCGCGGTCGCGGGCACCGCGGTGCTGGCCATCAGGACCGGCCAGTCCTCGCTGGCCAACCTCCTGTACGCCACCAACCGCCTCTACGAGGACGGCCTCTACTTCACCGACTTCCTCCAGTTCTGCGCCGACGCCGAGCGCCGCGTGCCCACGGCCCGTTCGGCGGCCGTGCCCGAGGGGTTCGAGCGCATCGTGGCCGACGACGTGACGTTCACCTACCCGGGCGCCGACCAGCCGGCGCTGCGCGGGGTGACGGTCGAGATCAAGCGCGGCGAGGTCATCGCGTTCGTGGGCGAGAACGGCTCCGGCAAGACCACCCTGGCCAAGATCCTTTCCGGCCTGTACGAGCCCGACACCGGCACCGTCTCCTGGGACGACGTCGACCTGGCCGACGTGCCCCCCGACGACCTGCGCCTGCGCACGGCCGTCATCGCCCAGGACCACACCCGCTGGCCGCTCACCGCCCGCTACAACATCACCATGGGCGCCGACAAGGGCGAGCCCGCCCTGGTCGCGGCGGCCTCGGTCGCGGGGGCCGACGAGGTGGTCGCGGGCCTGCCCCTCGGCTACCGCACGCTGCTCGACCGCCGCTTCAAGGACGGCTGCGAGCTGTCCGGCGGCCAGTGGCAGCGCATCGCGGTGGCCCGGGGGTTCTACCGCGACGCCGACCTGCTCATCTGCGACGAGCCCACGGCGGCCCTCGACGCCCGCGCCGAGCACGCCCTGTTCGAGCGCATCCGCGACCACTCCGAGGGCCGCACGGTGCTGCTCATCACCCACCGCCTGGCCAGCGTGCGCTACGCCGACCGGATCTACGTCCTCGACCACGGCAAGGTCACCGAGCAGGGCGACCATCAGACGCTGATGGCGCTCAACGGCCTCTACGCCGACCTCTACACCCTCCAGGCCGCCGCCTACCGCTGACCCTGCCTACCGCTGCCCCTGCCTACCGCTGCCCCTGCCTACCGCTGACCCTGCCGGACGCCGGACCTGCGGGGCTTGCGCTTGGCCACCGGCAGGGTGCGCCGTCCGTGGTACCGGGGCAGGGCAGCCGGCCGCACGCCGACGGGGTGGGTCTTCTCGTCGGGGAAGACCCACTTCCGCAGCGCCCAGAAGCGGAAGACCATGGCGATCACCGTGCCGACGAGCTGCGCGCTCACGAAGTCGGCGATCTCCTGGGCCGCCAGGCCCACGTCGGGGGCCTCCAGGCGGAACACGTAACGGGAGACCCACAGCGGCGCCGAGCTGAGCACCAGGCCGATGCCGCTGACCAGGAAGAACAGCCCCGCCTCGTGGCGGCGCTCGCGACCGCCCCTGAGCCGGAAGGACCACTCGCGGTTGAGCACGTAGGACACGATCGTCGCCACGAGCACCGCGATGATCTTCGCGGTCACCGGCTTCGGTTGCAGGACGGTCAGCTTCAGCCCGTAGAACACCGCGTTGTCCACCACGAACGTCGCTCCGCCGACCACCGCGAACTTCAGCAGTTCACGGTGCCTCAGCACGAGCGCCTGCAGCGGCGCCGGTAACCTCGCGAGTACTGCTTCTGCGATTCGGAGCACTCTCGATCTTCTCATCCGTCCGGACCGCGAAGGACGACGCTCACCCCGTCGCGGCCCCCGTCCGGCGCAGCAGCCCGGCCGGCACGGCCTCGGCCAGCGCCTTGTACCCCCGCGTTGCCCCCGAAGGGGGGTGAGGATGGCGCCGTGCACCAGGAGGGCAACAGCCGGGCGCGCATCTGACACGGCGGCCATCCCGTTCTGACCGGGCGTTGCAAGGCGGGCCTCCCGATGGTGCACTCAAGGGCGTTGGTTCCGACCTGTGTCCGGGCCGCCAGCGGGAGCGAGGGCCGGCGGCGGACCTCGAAGGGAGAACCGTGCGACGATCACGTCCCCTACTGCTGTTCCTGCTCGCCGCCCTGCTCGCCGTCCTGCTCGCGGCCTGCGGCGGGGCCGCGCCCGGCGGTCCGCGGCCGACCGGTTCCGGAGCGCCGCTGGAGAAGATCCGGATCGGCGTCATCCCGATCCCCGACAGCGCGCTGGTCTACCTCGCCCGCGACCGCGGCTACTTCGCGGCCGAGGGGTTGTCGGCCGAGCCGGTGACCGTGCAGGGCGGCGGCCCGGCGATCGACCGGATGAAGGGCGGCGCCCTGGAGTTCGGGCTGGTCAACTACGTGACGGCGTTCCTGCAGCAGCGGCGCGAGCCGGGGCGGCTGAAGCTGGTCGCCGACGCCTACCACGCCGCGCCGGGCGCGTTCCAGCTCTTCGTGGCCCCCGGCAGCCCGATCAGAAGCCCGCGCGACCTGCGGCGCACCGGCGGCGCGAAGAAGAGCGTCGCGGTGGCGACGCTGCGCTCGGTCGGCACGCTGAGCGCCGAGACCGTGCTCGCCGCGGCCGGGGTCTCCGCCGACGACGTCGCGTTCAAGGAGATCCCCCTGCCCGACATGCCGGCCGCGCTGGCCGCGCACGCGGTGGACGTGGCGTGGATGACCGAGCCGTTCATCACCGCCTACCGCCGGCAGGGCGGCCGGTCGCTGGGCGACGCCATGGCGAACGTCCCCGCCGGGTGGCCGATCGCGGGGTGGGCCACGACCGCCTCGTACGCGGCCGCGCATCCCCGGGCGGTCGCCGGGTTCCAGCGGGCCATGGCCCACGCCCAGCTCGACGCCCGGGACCGGAACCTGGTCACCGGGGTGCTGGGCACGTACACGAAGATCCCGCGCGAGGTGCTGCCGACCATCACGCTCGGCACGTTCCCCGCCGCGCTGGAACCCGCAGAGCTGCAGTCGGTGGTGGACACCATGGTGAGGTTCGGTTACCTGCCCGCGCCGCTGCGGGCCGAAGAGATGATCGTCCGGCCGGCCTGGGAGTCGGGGAAGGGGAACCCATGAGCGAGACGCCGGAGCGGGCGCGGGTGCTGCGCCTGATCGACGACTTCATCCTGTACGCCGCCGTCCGGGCCGCGCTGCGGCTGTCGGTGTTCGACCTGCTGGCCGCCGGGCCGTGCGCCGTGCACGAGCTGGCCGACGAGATCTCCGCGGGCGGCGCCGGCCGTCCCGACGAGATGCTGCTCGGCCGCCTGCTGCGCGCGCTGGAGCACCTGCGGCTGGTCGAGCGGGACGCCCGCGGCCGCTACCTGCTCACCGGCGAGGGCGACCTGCTCACCAGCGGCCGGGACGACTCGCTGGCCCCCGCCGCGCTGATGTGGGGCGAGGAGCTGTGGCGCGACTCGGCCGACCTGCTGCACCGGACGATCACCAGGGGCGCGCCCGCCGCGCTGGAGCTGCACCAGGTGGACTCCCCCTACGCCTGGCTGGGGGCCCGGCCCGCGGCCGGCGCGCTGTTCAACGAGTTCATGGCCACCCGCAGCGTCACCGTGGCCCGCGCGCTCGCCGAGCAGGACGTGACCGGCGTGGACGTGGTCGCCGACATCGGCGGCGGCACCGGCATCGTCCTGGCCACGATCCTGGCGGCCCATCCGCGGCTGCGCGGCGTGCTGTTCGAGCTGCCCGAGGTGGCCGCCCAGGCCCGCCGTCACCTGGACGGGCGGGCGGGCATCACGGTGGCCGAGGGCGACATGTTCACCGACCCGCTGCCCCGGGCGGCTCTGTACCTGCTGGGCAACATCCTGCACAACTACCCCGACGAGCAGGCCGCCAAGCTGCTGGCGCGGCTCGCGTCCCTGATGGACGGCCGCGCCGAGCTGTGGATCGTGGACGCCGTCCTCGACGACGACCCGCACCGCTCGCCGACGTCGGCGGTCGCGCTGGACATGAAGATGCTCACGCTGTTCAGCGGCGGCCAGGAACGCACGCTGACCCAGGTCGAGAGCCTGCTGGGGGCCGCGGGGCTGCACGTCGCCCGCACCGAGCCGCTGCCCCACGGGCTGCACCTGGTGGTGGCCAGGCAGCGCCCGGCTCCGGCGTGAGGCCCCGGCCGCCGCGCTCCCCGACGACGTCGAAGTAGTCCCAGATCGACGTCCAGAAC
>NZ_JBSFGJ010000494.1:0-6461 GCF_053596515.1 Nonomuraea sp. NPDC001684 | reverse complement strand
TCCTTGTGGTACGCGGGCCGGGACCCGGCCCTCCCACGGATCTGGGACGGGCCGTCGCAGCGCACCCAGTGCAGGGTGGGCGCGTGCGGGCCGGAGCCCACGATGGAGGGGTAGCCGGGGCCGTTGCCGTAGGCGCGGGCGTACCGGTCGAAGGTGCCCTGGAGCCACCGCTCGCCGCGCCCGTCCACGGCGGCGGGGATCTCGCGGACGACGGCGGCGAACCCCTCGACGGTGCGGTCCACCGCCTCGCGCAGCTGGCCGAGCTCCCAGTCGTCCTTGTACATGCGCAGCTCGGCGAGGACCCGGGCGGCCTCCTGGTCGTCCGTCACCTCGGTGGTCAGCTCGGCCAGCGGCTTGACCGGGACGCCCAGCGCCTTCGCCCAGTCGTCCAGGCCGGGCGCGGCGCCCACCCACAGCTCGCCGTACCTGGAGTCGGTGAAGAACGCCGGGTCGCCGGGGCCGGCGGGCGGCGGCACGTAGAGGGTGGCCTCGGCGCCCTCCAGCACGACGACGGCGTTCTCGATCTGGCAGCCGGCCAGCCAGACGAAGTCGCTGCCGGCGCGGAAGTCGTAGGCCATGTCGTTGCTGCGGATCGGGGCCTGCCCCGCGGCCAGCACGACTCTCCGGCCGGGCAGCGCCTCGGCCAGCCGCGCCCGGTGGGCGGCGGCGGCCTCGGCCGCGCCGGGCACCACGCGCGGCGTGCGGTCGGGGGTGCCCCAGCCGGTGTTCATGTACGCGGCGAACGCGGGGATCTCGGACAGCCTCGGGGGCCTGCCGTCACGCACCGGGGATCACTCCTTCCATAGGGCTCAGTAATGTGTGGCATTGCACTGAACACTAGAACGACAGGAAGCCGCCGCCAAGAGGTGACCAGAAAAATCCGCATATCGTGACAAAGGCTCGGTTACTCTGCGGAAGCCACGCGATCATCACGCACACGGAGCCCCCGCGGCGGAACGAGCGCGGCGGGACGAGAGACGGGAAGAACGATGACCTCTTGGATCCTCATCGTCGTCGGCGTGCTGCTGGCCCTGGTGGGCGGGCTCTGGGCGCTCCAGGGACTGGGCGTGGTGGGCGGCAGCGTGATGACCGGCGACACCGCCTGGGCGGTCATCGGGCCGGTGGTCCTGCTGGTGGGCGTCGCCGTCGTGGTGATCGGCCTGCGCCTGCGGCGTTCGCCGTCCCGCTGAGCGCGGCGATCCGGCCCGGGGAAGCATGAAGCCGGCTGCGATCCGGGCGGCCGTCCGCACACGGAGGGTTCTGTCGCAAATGGCCTAGAATCCGACAGATGTCCCCCGCCTCCGCCCGGCTGGCCTGGCTGGACGCCCTGCGGGGGCCCGCCGCGCTGGCCGTCACCGCGCACCACGCGGGCTGGTCCTTCGTCCCCGCCGCGTGGGCGGTCGTGGACCGCAGGATCGACCTCGGCACGTGGGGCGTCTTCGTGTTCTTCCTGGTCAGCGGCTACATCATCCCGGCGTCCCTGGAACGGCGCGGCGACCTGCGCGCCTTCTGGACCGGGCGGGCCTTCCGCCTGCTGCCGCTGCTGCTCGCCGCCCTCGGCCTGGCGTTCCTGCTCGCCTTCGCGGGCCTGGTCCCGCTGGATCCGCGCCTCGGCGAACGTCCCGCGCCGCTGGTCGCGCTCGGCAACCTGACGATGCTGCAGGAGCTGGTCAACCTGCCGCCCGTCATCGGCGTGACCTGGACGCTGTCGTACGAGATGGCCTTCTACCTGATCAGCGTGGCGCTGTTCGCGACCGGCCAGGCCAGCAGGTCGGCGGGGATCGCCGTCACGCTGGCGGCGCTGGCCGTGCCCGCGGGGCTGCTGCTGCCGGGCGCGTCGATCAACGGCGGGGCCGACCTGACCGCCGCGCTGCTCGTCCTCGCGGTCGTGGCGGCTATCGCGGTCACCGCCCTCGGGGACGGCCGGGCCCGTACGGCGGCCGCCGCGGCGGGCGGGCTGCTCGGGCTGGCGCTGGTGGTCCTGGGCAGCCGGGCCGGCACCTGGCAGGGCGTGATCATCCTGGCCGCCATGTTCGCCGGGACCGCGGTGCATCGCGCCGAGCAGGGCGTGATCTCCTGGCGGACCGCCGGGCTCGCCTGCCTGGCGGTGGTGGCCTGCGGCGTCCCCGCCAAGGACGACCCGGGATGGGCGCCCGCGCTCGTGCTCGCGTTCGCGGTGTTCGGGGTGGGGCTGGCGCTGCGCCACAGGGCGTTCCCGCGCGTGCTGACCCGGCTCGGCGTGATCAGCTTCTCCGTCTACCTGCTGCATCCCCTGCTGCTGCGCCTGCTGCCGAACCTGGTGCTGTACTACCTGGTCCTGATCCCGCTGTGCCTGGTGACGTACCACGTGATCGAGGCCCCGGCCCAGCGGCTCGGCCGCCGGCTGAGCGGGTCGCGCGCCGCCGTCCAGAAGCAGGGACCGACCGTCAGGAAGTAGCGACCGACGCCGCGGGCGGGCACCCCCCAGCCCCCGCCCGCGCGTCCGGTGCCGCGAGCGGGGCCCGCTCGCGGAGGTGGCCGCCGCCGTCAGGCGACCACGAGTGACTGCGCCCTGAACTCCCTTCCGGCCACGATCTCCGAGACGAACCCGTCGGGTCCGACGGGACGGTCGCCGATCAGCGTGACCCGGTGCAGCCTGCGCGGCACGTCGAGGTGGTCGAGGTCGGACGGGGCGAGGTGGGCGGTGGCGCGGTTGTCCCAGAAGGCGACGCTGCCGGGCTGCCAGCGGAACCGCACGGTGTACTCGGGCCGGGTGAGCTGCTCGTACAGCAGGTCGAGGATGCGGCGGCTCTCCACGGCCGACAGGCCCACGATGTGGTCGGTGAAGCCGGGGTTGACGAACAACGCCCGCTCACCGGTCTCCGGATGCACCCGCACCACCGGGTGCACGGAGATCAGCAGGTTGTCGTTGATGCGCTTGACCAGCTTGCCGTCCTCCTCGGCGGCCTGGTAGCCGGCCAGGAAGCGGTGTTCGGCGCGCAGACCGTCCACCAGGTCGCGCAGCGGCGCGGACAGGCCCTCGTAGGCGGCCACCAGGTTCGTCCACTGGGTGTCGCCGCCGAACTCCGGCACGGTCTCGGCCCGCAGGATCGAGGCGGCGGGCGGGTTGACGGCGGCGGTGACGTCGGTGTGCCAGCCGGAGAAGTAGGAGTAGCGCCTGCGCTGGTAGAGCTCGCGGTAGTTGACGCCGTAACGCTTCTCGTACCGGCGCGGGTCGATGGTCAGGATCTGCGGGAACTCCTCGGGCGGCGCGTCCTCGTGCGGGTGGGCGTGGGTCAGCTCGCCGAACTGGCGGGCGAAGGCGATCTGCGCGGCGTGGTCGAGCTCCTGCCCGCGGAAGAACACGACTTTGTACGCGAGCAGCGCCCGGCGGATCTCCTCGACCACGGACGGATCGAGCGGGTGGGCCAGATCGACGCCGGTGATCTCGGCGCCGATGTGCCCGGCGACCCGCCGGACGGTGAGCACGCTGGTGGGTGTCGACATGGTTCGGCCACTCCTCTGAGCTTCGGGGAAGGTCTGGGGGAAGGACGCTCGGGGCGTCCGAGGAGAGCGGGGACCCGGAGGTCACCGCACGGCACAGAGCGCGCTCGCCTGCCGCCGGAGGTCGACGTGGAGGCGGGCCACCAGAAGGCTCTTCACGCCTCTGATCCTGCGCGAAATTTCCCACAAAAGCAATAGGTAATACATGAAAGGCGGTCAGCTCCGGCCGGGGCCGCCGTCCGTCACCGTGACCCGGCCCGAGTACGCCGAGGTGCCGTCCGGGTTGAGCTGGAGGATCGGGATCTCCTTGGTCTGGCGGGCGCCGCCCTCGACGATCCTGATCGGGCCGCTGGCGCCCTCGACCGACACCGTGCCGCTGGTCAGCATGTTCGCCATGTCCTGCGGCGAGGGCACGTCCGGCTCCCGGGCGAACGCCTTGGCCGTCTCCAGGGCCACGAACATGGCGTCGTGGTGCATGATGGCCATGCCGTCGTCGAGGCTCTCGTGCGGGAACATGCGCCGGAAGCTGTCGGGGTCGTCGCCCTCGAACCTGGCCCGGATCGCCGTGAGCACCCCGCCGCCGGGCAGCGCGAGGCTCGCCGGGTGGGCCAGGGCCGTGTAGAAGAGCCGGATCCGGGTGTCCCCCCACATGCCGAGGTCGACCTTGCGGTTCATCTCGCTGGCGTCGTCGCCGGTGATCACGGTGACGCCGGGCCGGACGCACCGCTCGCGCTGGCTGAGCGCCTGCATCAGCGCGGGCAGCTGCTCGCTGCGCCCGGCGTACAGGACGGTGTTCGCGCCGGAGTTGCAGACGCGCTCGGCGATGACGTCGAGCACGGTGCCGGAGAACCTGGTCGAGGAGTCGAAGGACAGCTCCATCACGCGTTCCCGGCCGGCCAGCGAGCCGGTGTAGAACCGGGCGAGGGTCTTGACGTAGCTGTCGGCCGGGTTGAGGTCTTTGATCACGACCGCCTTGAGCCCGGGGTTGACCTTCCTGGCGTGCACCACCCCGGCCTGGGCCTGCTCGCTGTTCAGGGCCGCGACGCGGGCCAGGCCGGGGAAGCCGGTGAGCTCGTCGGAGGTGATGACCGCCGAGACCATCGCGTACCGGCTCGCGCTCAGGCTCGCGACCGTCCTGCGGGTCGCGCCGGTGCTGGCGCCCAGCCCGGTCACGGCCACGATGTGCTCCTGCGCGGTCCGGTCCCGGACGGCCTCGACCGTCGGCTCCCAGTCCTGCGGCCCGTCGCTGGCGACCAGCACCCGCACGTACGGCGGCGAGGACGGCTGCCGGTTGCGCCACACCTGCGCCAGATGGATGCCCTCCAGGCCGTGCCTGATGCTCTCCCGGTTCAGGGCGATGTCGGTGAGGGAGCCGGTCATCGGGAACATCGCGACGACGGTCACGTAGTCGTCCGGGTGCTCCTTCTCCACCGCGGCGTTCTCGGCGGCGATGCGGCTCATGACCGGGGCCAGGTCGGGGCCGAAGGCGTCGCTGTCGTCGGTGAGCCGCGACGTCCTGACGTAGAGCCCGAGGACGACCACGGCTGCCACGACGAGCGCCCCCGCCAGCGCCCTGCGCAGCAGGACGCGGTTGCGGCGGCCCGCCGCCCACTTCGCGCCGACCTCCGCCGGCGCCGGATCGCCCGCCCCGGCCGTGCCGAGGTCACCGTCGTCGCTCATACCTGTCGGCCTCCCGTAACAAGATCGCCGGACTGGTGGCCGACCGCCTGGCCAGGTCCCGCAGCCCGCGCGCGACCTGCTCGGCCCGGCTCCCGGACGGGTCGAGCAGCGGGTCGAGCCAGAACCAGCGGTCCACGACCAGGGCCCTGACCACGACGAGCCAGTCCCCGCGCTCGTGCGGGACGGCGGTCGCCACCAGCGAGTCGTACAGCTCGTCCAGGGGCGTGACCAGCGGCAGCCGGTTGGGGGCGGTGGTCACCTCGTTGAAGCCGGCCAGCCATTCCGGCAGGCGGCTGCGGCCGTCCTCGCGCACGTCGAGCCGGTCGAAGAGCCGGTGCAGGTGATCGGCGACGTGGGTCAGATGGCCTTCGGGGTCGTCCCGGCCGACACGGGCCAGGCGGTGGTGCAGGCTGCGCGGGTTCTCCTCGCCGCCGGGGCCGAGGTGGAAACGTTCCAGGTCCCCGTGCACGTCGTCCCAGCGGCCGGTGACGGCGAGCCGGTGCAGCAGCAGCCGCCGCAGCCACGGGTGGATCACGGTGACCTGGGGGCCGCGCGCCCCCTCGTAGCGGCCGTGCGGGTCCCGCTCCTCCGGACGGCGGTCGAGCCAGAGCAGGTCGGCCAGCTCGTTGCGCAGGTTCGGCGTCCGGCCGGCCCGTTTGAGCAGGGCGCTCTCGGCGTCGTCCACGTTCCTGGCCGCCGCCCAGTCGGTGAGCTCGTCCAGGTGGGCCAGGTGCAGCCGGTCGGGCCAGCGCAGCAGGTCCTCGCGGCACACGACGGCGCGGAAGGCGTCGTCGTCCTGGGCCGTGGCGGCGAGCCTGCCCAGGCGCCGGGTCACGGCCGGATGGCCGCCGGTCAGCTCCCGGACGGCCGAGGCGTAGGCACGCGACCTGTCGGCCTCCAGCGGCGGCATCAGCACGGGGTACCACCACGGCTGCTCCCTGGCGTCGTAGCCGGCCCGCCAGTCGCGGTAGCTCGCCTCCGCCAGCGTGGGCGGGTGGGCCGCGCCGGGCACGACCGTGCCGGGACGCGCCCACGAGCCGCCCATCGGCAGCCACTCCTTCGACTCCGCCACCACCAGCAGCGGGTCGGCGCCCTTGGCCGGGCCGAGCGCCCTGAGCAGCGCGCGGCCCGCCGCGGTCTCGGCCCCCTCCAGCAGCAGCAGGCAGCTGCGGGCGTGGCGGTGGCTCTTGGACCAGGAGTCGGTGAGGTCGGCGACGAGGGCCCGGCACAGGATCGCCCCGGCGGACCCGGACGGGTCGCCGCCGTGGCCGTCCCGCCGCCACCTCTCCCACCGCCCG
>NZ_JBSFGJ010000493.1:0-6498 GCF_053596515.1 Nonomuraea sp. NPDC001684 | reverse complement strand
GGCACTGTGCCGCGCGTCTCACATCCCCCTCCGCCGTATCGCACATCTACGCCCGGCTGGACGATCCGCGCCAGGCCGCCGTCCTGGCCGACCGGCTGCTGCCCGACCTGCTGCACCGGATGGCCGAGCCCCGCCAGGAGACGGCGCCGCGCCTGCCGGCGTCGCGTCCGGCACAGCCGCCGGGACTGCTGCCCGACTACTGGCGGCGGCCGGCGCGGGTGCCGCGCTGGCTGCTGGCCGGCCTGGTCCTGGCCGTGATCGTGCTGAGCCTCCTTCTGGTCTGGTGGTGAGCGCATGGGCCACGATTTCGAACGCAGGCTGGTGCTCGCGGTGCGGGCGCACGGCTACGACACGCGTACGGCCAGGATGCAGGGGCTGATCCGGGAGGGACTGAGCGGCGCGCTGGACGTGGCGGCCCGGCGTGCCCGGCTCGACCGGCCGTCCTGGGGGCGGGTCGGGGAGGTCGGGGGCGAGCTGGCCGTGCTGCCGCCGGGCGAGCCGGAGCCGGTGGTCTGCGACGCCTTCGTCCACCAGGTGCTGGCCGCGGTGCGCGAGCACAACCGGCTGACCGCGCTCGACGGCCGGCTGCGCCTGCGGCTGGCGATCAACTTCGGCATGACGGCCGGGGAGGCGGCCGGCGGGTACACCGGGCCGGGCCCGGTGGTGGCCAGGGAGCTGGCCGGTTGCGCCGCCGCGCGGGCCGTGCTGGAGCGCGGCGCGGCCGAGCTGGTCGTGGTCATGTCGGCGGACGTCGTCGAGGACACCATCGCCGGGCAGCTCACCTCGCTGGAGACCGAGGACCTGCGCGAGGTGGACGCGGGCGGCCGGCGGGCGTGGTTGTGGCTGCCGGGCGGACATCCCTGGCCCGACGATCCGGCGGGCCAAGGCCCCGCCTGCGACGCCGCCCCCGCCCCTGACGCGCCGGCCTCCGGCGCCCCCTCGGCCGGGTCCGGCGGCGGGGCCTTCGCGGGGGCCCACATCATCGCCGAGTCCGTCGCCGGCCGCGACATCCACCATCACTACGGAGACAGGACATGAGCGACAAGGAACCGCCGAACCAGGAGGAGCCGAAGAACCCCGACCCCCAGAGCCCGGACGGCGAGCCCGAGCCGGGCGAGCGCAAGCCGCACGACCTGGGCCGCGAGATCTCCGCCAGAGCCGCCACCCCCGGCGTCGTGCAGGACCGGCTGGGCACCGAGGCGGACGCCTTCTCCAGCTTCGGCGGCGCCGACGTGCGCGCGGGCCAGGCGGCCGGCCGCGACCTGTACATCACCTACCACGCGGTGTCGGCGGCCAGGGACGCCCCGCGCGTGTGGCAGCTGGGACCGGCCGACCTCGAACACGCCGACAAGAGGTTCGTCGCCCCGGCCGACTTCGACGCCCTGGCCGAGGCGGCCGGGACGCGCCCGGTGCTGTTCCTGCGGGCCGACCCCGGCAGCGGCAGGTGCATGGCGGCCACCAGGCTCCTGCTCGGCTGCTCGGCGGTCTACCGGCTGCACGCCGACACCCGGTTGAGCGCGCTCACCCCCGACGTGCTGGCCAAGGGATGCGGCTACATCCTGGCCGACCTGCCGGGCTCCGCCTGCCGCGAGCTCACCGCCGACGACCTCGGCCAGCTCGCCGACGTGTTCGAACGCGCCCGCGCGCGGCTCGTCGTGACGATGTCCGCCGGCGGCCGGATCACCGGGGCCGGAGCCGGCGCGCTGGTCATGGAGCTGGGCGAGGTGACCGACCGCGTCGAGGTCTTCTACCGGCACCTGAGCCGCGACCTCGACGACGAGGCCACGGAGCGGGTCTTCGGCGACCGGGAGATGATGGCCCTGCTCCGGAGCGAGCTGGACAAGAACTCCTCGCCCGCGCACGCCGCCCTGGTCGCTGCGTACGCCGCCGAGGCGTACAAGGCGGGCGAGCCGCTGGCCGAGACCGTGGGCGACCGGCTGGCGATGCTGGACGCGGCCGAGTTCGAGAGGTGGGCCGAGGGCCTGCCGGACCTGCCCACCCAGAGCATGGCGGTGGCGGTGGCGGTGCTGGGCGGGGAGCCGTACGAGACGGTCTCGGCCGCGGCCGAGCTGATGCGCGAGAGCCTGGAGCCCGAGCGTCCGCTGGAGAGCGCGGAGCCGGCCAGGGACGCCCCGCTGGTCGCGCGCAAGCGGGCCCGGTTGCGCGCGCTGCGCGCCCACGTCGTCCGCTCGACGGTGCAGACCCGGCACGGCGGCGCGCCCACCGAGGTGGTGCGCTACCGCGACCCGAGCTTCCAGCAGAAGTACCTGCTCTACTTCTGGAACGAGTACGACCAGGCGCGGCCCACCCTGCTGGCCTGGTTGCGCGTGTGCGCGCGGCACGAGCTGGAGTCGGTCCGGGTGCGGGCGGCGGTCGCCACCGGCGTCCTCGGGGCCCGGTCCTTCGACCACGTCCGGGCTCTGGTGATCAGGCCCTGGGCCGAGGGCGACGACCCCGACCTGCGGGACGCCGCCGCGCGGGCCCTGCGGCACGCCGCGATGGCCGACCCGGACCTCGGGCCGCCCGTCCGGAACCTGGTGCGCGCCTGGTCGGCGGACGAGTCGCCGGAGCTGCGGGCCACCGCGGCCCGATGCTGGCGGATCGAGTACGACGCGGCCGGCCCCGCCGCGGCCATGAAGGCCCTGGAGGAGCTGGCCTCCTCCGCCGACCTGGACGTGATGACGGCGATCTGCAACAGCCTCACCGAGATGTGGGAGGTCGACGGCGAACGTCTGGAGGCGCCCGCGCTCCTGCTGGGCTGGCTCGGCAAGAGCTCGCGCAAGCCGATCGCGCGCCTGGCGTTCCTGCTGGCCGCGGCCGACCTGGTCCGCCAGGTGGGCGGCGCCACCTGGCCGGCCCTGCTCCACATCGCCACCCGGGATCCCGTCCGCCACCGGGAGATCGCCTCCCTGTGGCGGGACGCCGTCACCGCGCCCCACCTGAACCCGCACGCCAAGGAGATCCTCGCCGAGTGGGCGCACAGCGTCGACGCCCATCCCCTGGCCCGCAGGTCGTTCGCGCGTCTCATGCAGGCGGTCGCCGAGACCCCGCGCAGCGCCACGATCCTGGCCCACGAGGCCGGCAAGTGGGCCAAGGGCTCGCGTCCCGCGCCCGCCACCGCCGCGGAGGTGCTCCGCCTCGTCCGAGAAGAGAGATGACCGCAGTGAACCAGCCCATGCCTCCCCAGCCCCTGCCCGGGAACGGCGGCCCGCCCCACAACGGCGCCGGCCCGCAGCCGGTGCCGCCCGGCCCGGCCATCCCGCCGGACTACCCGGCCGGGATGACCGGCCCGCTCCCCCAGGGCCCGCCGGTGCCGCCGCACTCGCGCAGCCCCCGCGAGCACCTGCCCCAGCACGCCCCCGAGGACATCTGGGGGCCGCCCGCCCCGCCGCCGATCCCGCTCATCCTGGTCGAGCAGACGGTGCAGGAGGCGGGCCGCGCGCCCATCCAGCCGGGACGGGCGCTGCTCTACAGCGACGACTCCGGCCAGGTCTTCCATCTCGCCAAGCCGCCCGGCATCTTCACCCGCCGCTACCGGTGGCGGTACGAGGTGGACATGTCCGACCACTACTCCGTGCTGCACCTGGAGCTGGCCAGCAGTTCGCGGGCGGCCAGATTCCGGCTGCGGATCGACGTGGGGTGGCGGGTCACCGACCCGGTCAAGATCGTGACGTCCCGGATCCAGGACGGCAACGCGCTGGTGCAGTCGCGGATCCGCGAGGCGGTCTCGCCCGTCTGCCGCGGCTTCGACATCACCCGCGACGCCGACCTGGAACGGCAGCTCATGGCGGACTTCGGCAACGACCGGGTGCAGCAGTACCCCCAGGAGGGCATCCTGCTGTTCCGCTTCGCCGTGCAGGTCAGCCACGACCGCAAGGCGGCCGGCTGGATGGCCGCCCAGGCGGACGCCCGCATCGAGGGCCAGCTGGAGGCCGAGGGCATCACCGGCCTGCGGCACCAGATCACCTCCGAGGACGACCTGATGCTGCTGCTGCTCCACCGCGCGCCCGAGCGGGTGGCCGACGTCATCGGCGACATCCGCAAGCGCAAGGAGCTGAGCATGCAGGCCCGCATCGACCTGTTCAACAAGCTCGTGGACAACGACATGATCCAGGAAGCGGAGATGGACACCATCCGCAAGCTGATCATCGAGCCCATCGAGGGGATCGCCAGCGCCGCGCCGATCGGGGCGTTCGGGATCGAGCAGATCGGCGCGCGGGAGCCGCGGCCCGCCCTGCAGCCCCCTCCCCCGCCGGAGGCCGGCCCCCGGGACGACGGCGAGGACGTGCTGCCGTCGCAGGTGGTGCCCGGATCGGTGGACCACGTCACCGGCTGGCACCCGGCTCCCTGGCAACGCGGCCGGCACACCGGCGCACCGCAGGCCGTGCCCGGCAGCCCCTCGCCCGGCCCCACGTCCGCGCCCACCCCACCGCACGACGCCGCGCGCAACGGCCGCCACCACAACGGCCACGCCGCCGGCCCCCGCTCCGGCGACGGGTTCGACGACGGGTTCGACAGCGGCTTCGACGGCGGGTTCGACGGCGGCCCGCACGTCGTCGGGGAGCCGTGATGCCCTGGCCCTTCCGCAAACCGCCGCCTGCCGTCACCGCCCCGCCCGCGGCGCCGGCGACGTCGGCGACGTCGGCGTCCTCGCCCGCGGCGCGGCTGCCCTGGCGGCTGCCGGACGAGCCGGCCCTGGCCGGGATCGCCGCGGACGCCGTCAGCGTCGGCGGCCTGACGGTGCGGGCGGTGTCGCTCGTGGGCCCGGGCCACCGGTGCGCCGAGCCCGCCGTGCCCCGGCAGGACGCCTACCGCCTCGGCAGGGACACCGCCAAACGGCACCTGATCGTGGCGCTCGCGGACGGCATGTCCGACAGCAGGCAGTCGCACCTGGGCGCGAACGTGGCGGTCACCGCCCTGGTCGGCCGGGTCAGAGCGGACCTGGACCGCGGCGGGCCCCTGAGCGCCTGCGACGTCTTCCTCGACGCGGCCCGGCAGATGGCCGGCTCGGCGGTGCGGCACGGCGTCACCGAGCACGACGTGCGGGCGGCGGCGCTGGTCGCCGTCGTCCCGGTGAGCCCGGACCCCGGCGGGCGGCGGACGGCCAGGCTGATGGCGCTGGCCGACGTCGGCGGCTGGCTCCGGCTCCCGCAGGGCTGGCGGCGGCTGATCGGCGAGGAGAAGTCGGGGCTCGACGCGGGCCGGCTGACGGAGTTCCTGCCCTTCCATCCCGACCAGGTCACGAGCGTCACCGTCGAACTCGCGCCGCGCGCGGTGCTGGCGCTGGCCACCGACGGCCTGGGGGACGCGCTGGCGCCCGGCGATCCCCTGGCGGGCTGGTTCGCCGGCCGGTGGAGCGCGCCGCCGCCCATCGCCGAGTTCCTGCGGGACGTCGGCTTCGAGTCCCCCGGCAGGCTCGACGACCGCACCGCCGTCGTCGTGTGGTGCGCCCCATGACCGGCAGGCGGGCGGAAGGGAGGTGCGGGTCGTGAGGGCATGGTCGGACAGCCCGTTCGAGGCCGTCACGCCGATCGAGGAGGTCGCCGAGCGCGGTGCGGTGATCGCGGCAGACAACGGCGAGTCGGAGATCGTCTACGAGTGCGCCGCCCACCCCGGCTGGCTGGTGAAGCTCTACCGGCCGGGCCACGCGGCCGGGGCGGCCGGGGCGGCCGGCGTGCTGGCGCAGCTGATCGCCCTGCCGGCCGGGATGCCGGCGGCCGATCGGGCGCTGATCGACCGGAGCGTGTCCTGGCCGGTCACCCGGGTCGTGGACGGCGGCAGGACGGCAGGGGTCGTCATCGCCAGGGCTCCGGCGGAGTTCAGCGTCCCGATGCGGATGATCTCGGGCTCGACGACGGTCCGGCTCCTTGAGGTCGACCATCTCGTCCAGGCCGATCCGGGGTTCTTCGCCCGGCGCGGCTGGGAGACGCCGGCCCCGGCCGAGCGGCTGGCCGTCGCGCGCAACCTGGCCGCCGTGGGGGCCCTGCTGGAGCGGCACGACGTCGTCTACGGCGACTGGTCCTACGCCAACGCCTTCTGGACGCGCCGCAGCGGCCGGGTGTTCGTCATCGACGTGGACTCCTGCGGGCTGACGGACCGGCCGTGGGTGGAGTCCAAGATGTGGGACGACCCCCGCGTGGCGCCGGGTGACCGGCTGACCGTCCGCACGGACCGGTACAAGCTGGCGGTGCTGGTCGTGCGCTGCCTGACCGGGGTGCGCGGACCGGACCCCGAAGCGGCCCACGCCGCCCTGCCGTCGGCCGTGCGCGACGGACCGCTCGGCCGGGCGCTGCACCGGTCGCTGACCGCCGCCGACCCCGCGGGGCGTCCGGCCGTCGCCGACCTGCTGGCCCTGCTGGAGACGGCGCGCCCGGACCAGTTCGTCCGGATTCCCGTCCCACGGCCGCCGCTCGGCCCGGCCGCGGGCGTCCCCCACGACCGCCACGCCTCCCCTGCGGACCGGACCGCCGCCCCCGCGGACCGGACCGCCGCCCCTGC
>NZ_JBSFGJ010000492.1:0-6501 GCF_053596515.1 Nonomuraea sp. NPDC001684 | reverse complement strand
GGGACGCCGCCCCGGCCGCGGGGCGGGGTCGAGGTGGCGTCGGCGGCGCAGCGGCCGGTGCTGGCGCTGCGCCGGCTGTCGCTCGTCACCACCGGGCGCGAGCTGCGCAGCCACCTGCACCTGCCCTCCTGGCACCGCCCCGGCGACCCGGCGCTGCCCGTCCTGCTGGACCCGTACGCGGGGCCGGCCGGACGCCGGGTCACCGACGAGCAGGCGCCGATGATGTTCGTCTCGCAGTGGTTCGCCGAGCAGGGGTTCGCCGTCCTGGTCACCGACGGGGCCGGCACGCCGGGCCGCGGCCCCTCCTGGGAGCGCGAGGTGCACGGCGACATGTTCGGCCCCGTGCTGGCGGACCAGGTGGCCGCCCTGCACGCGGTCGCCGCCCGCCACCCGGAGCTGGACCTGCGCCGGGTCGCGATGCGCGGCTGGTCGTTCGCGGGCACGCTGGCCGTCCTGGCGGTGCTGCGGCGTCCGGACGTCTTCCACGCCGCCGTCGCCGGCGCCGGCACCAGCGAGCAGCGTCTGTACGACACCCACTGGCGGGAACGTTTCCTCGGCCACCCGGACCGCCACCCCGACCGCTACGAAGCCTGCTCGACCCTGGTCGAGGCGCACACCCTGGCCCGCCCCCTGCAGCTCGTCCACGGCCTGTCCGACGACAACGTGTTCCCGGCGGGCACGCTGCGCCTGTCGTCCGCGCTGCTGGCCGCGGGACGCCCGCACGAGGTGCTGCCGCTGTCCGGCGCCTCCCACGCCCCCACCTCGGACGAGGACGTCTTCGAGGGCCTGCTCCTCCTCCAGCTCGACTTCCTCCGCCGCCACCTGAACGGGTAGCCGCCGGGGGCCGGGTCAGCGGCGGGCCGAGCGGATGAGCAGGCGGCCGTAGGGGAGGTCGCCGGTCACCTGGACGTGCGGGTGGCCGGGGCGGGGCCGGCCGGGGACCTTGCAGGTCACCCGCCCCCACTCGGACCGCACCCCGTCGGCGTTCGCGGTGGCGCCCGCGGGCAGGACGATCGTGGCGCTGCCGTACGCCAGCAGCAGCTCGATGTCGACGCGCGCGTACGGCACGTGGGCCCGCGACAGGTCGAGCCGCACCCGGCCGTACTTGGAGTCGACGCACAGGCGGCGCGGGACCTCCCAGTCGCCGGTCCGGGTGACGGCACCGCCGGTGGAGCCCAGCCGGACCACCTCGTCCGGCAGGTCGGCGACGATCGGCGCCAGCTCGCGGGCGGAGGTTGCGGTGAGCGCCAGTTCGAGCCGCCGCTCCAGCTCGCCGGGGTCGAGCCGGCCGTCCGCGTACGCCTGCTGGACCAGCTCGACCGCCCGCTCGCGGTCCGCGCCCGAGACGGTGTTCATCGGCTGACGGCCCTGTTGTACAGCCGCGTGGCCAGCGGCACGAACACGGCCAGGAGCAGCACGGACCACAGCAGCGACACCGGCACGGCGTGCCGCAGCGGCCAGGCGGCGGGCTGGGGCAGTGCGGCGCTGGTGTTGCCGAACAGCTCACGCGCGGCCTGGACGAGCGTCGAGACCGGGTTCCACTCGGCGATCGGCCGCAGCGGGCCGGGCAGGCGCGTGCTGTCGGCGAACGCGTTGGACAGGAACACCAGCGGCAACGAGGTGAGGGTGGCGAGGTTGTTGAACACCTCGGGCGTGCGCAGGGCCAGCGCGACGGTGGCCGTCACCCAGGAGAAGGCGTAGGCGAACAGCAGCAGCATCGCGAACCCGAGCACCGCCTCCGGCGGCGAGCTGTGGACGCGCCAGCCGACCAGCAGGCCGACGAGCGCCATGGTGGCGACGCTGGTGACGTTCATGATCACGTCGCTGACGGTCTGGCCGGTGAGCACCGCCGTGGGGGACATCGGCAGGGTGCGGAACCGGTCGAAGATGCCCTTCTGCAGGTCCTGGGTGAGCGTGTAGCCGGTGATCTGCGCGCTGGTGACGATCGTCATGACGAAGATCCCGGGCAGCAGGTACTCGCCGTAGGACATGCCGGGCAGCTCGATCATGCTGCCGAAGACGTAGGTGAACAGCACCACGAACACGATGGGCAGCATGATCACGCCGCCCAGCAGGTCGGGGGCCCTGCGGATCTTGAGCGCGTTGCGCCTGGCGATGGTCAGGCCGTCGGCGGCGGCCAGCTGGAAGGCGTTCATCGAACGGTCTCCTCGGTCTTGTCGGCGGCCTGGCGTCCGGTGAGGGTGAGGAACACGTCGTCGAGGGTGGGCCGGCGCAGCCCGGCGTCGCGTACGGCGATCCGCTCGGCGGCCAGGTGGCCGAGCGCCCGGGTCAGCGCGGCCGCGCCGCCGGTCACCGGGATCGTCATGCGCAGGGCGGCGGCGTCGACCTGCATCTCGCCCAGGGCCAGCGGCGCCAGGGCGCGGGCGGCGTGGTCCAGGCTCGCCGCGCTGGTCACCGAGAGCTGGATGCGGTCGCCGCCGACCTGGTCCTTCAGCTCCTCGGCCGTGCCGCGGGCGATCACCCGCCCGTGGTCGACCACCACGATGCGGTCGGCGAGCCGGTCGGCCTCCTCCAGGTACTGGGTGGTGAGCAGGACGGTGGTGCCCTCCCGGACGAGCTCGGCGATGACGTCCCACAGGGCGATCCTGGCGCGGGGGTCGAGGCCGGTGGTGGGCTCGTCCAGGAACAGCACGGGCGGGTCGGCGACCAGCGCGCCGGCCAGGTCGAGGCGGCGGCGCATGCCGCCGGACCAGCCGCGCACCGGGCGGTCGGCGGCGTCGGCGAGGTCGAAGCGGTCCAGCAGCTCGCGGGCGCGCTCGCGGCTGCGCCGGGCGCCCAGGTGGTAGAGGCGGCCGACCATCTCCAGGTTCTCGGCGCCGGTGAGGTGGTCGTCCACGGCGGCGTACTGGCCGGACGCGCCGATGCGGGCGCGCAGCCGGCGGGCGTCGCGGACGACGTCGAACCCGGCCACCGTGGCGTGGCCGGCGTCCGGTCGCAGGAGCGTGGTGAGGATCCTCACCGTGGTGGTCTTGCCGGCGCCGTTGGGGCCCAGCAGTCCTAGGACGGTCCCCTCCGGGACGGTCAGGTCGACGCCGTCGAGGGCGGCCACGTCGCCGAACCTCTTGGTCAGCCCCTCGACCACGATCGCGTCTGGCATGTCGGTCTCCTCGGTCGTCAGGAACGGTGGATGTCGATGTCGCCGTGCGTGGTGTGGGCGTGGATCTCGACGGTGCGCGCCGCGTCGCCGGGGTCGTCGCCGGGGTCGAGGGCGACGTTCACGGTGCCGTACCGGGAGCTGACGTCGAGCCAGGCGGAGATGCCCTCGGGGACGCCGACGTCCAGGCCGCCGCCGGTGGTCTCCATGACGACCGTGCCGGACGCCACCTCGCGGATCTCCACGCCGGCGTAGGCGGTCTTGGCGACGACGCCGGCCAGCGGGCGCTCCACGGTGATGTCGCCGTGGGCGCTGTTGAGCCGCAGCTCGCCGGTGACCTCGCCGAGCCGCACGTCGCCGTGGGCGGTCTTGACGGCGGCGGTGCCGTCGATCTCGCCGACGCGGATGTCGCCGTGGTTCGTGGTGATCTCGGCGTGCCCGCGGGCGCGGGTGACGGAGACGGTGCCGTGGGTGCTCTTCAGGCGCAGCCGGCCGGCCTCCTCGACGCGGATGTCGCCGTACGTGGTGGTCGCCGTGACGTCGCCGAGCCGCCCGCGGCACGACAGGCCGCCGGACGTCCTGGCGTCGAGGCGGGAGCCGGCCGGCAGCTCGACCGTCACCTCCACCGAGCCCGTGCCGAGCAGCAGCGAACGCGCCCAGTCGGCGGGCGACTCGACGAGCTTGCCGAGCGAGAGCCCCCAGCCGAGCGTCGGCGCGCCCTGCTCCCTGTCGGCGGCCACCGTGAGCCTGCCGTCGGCGTAATGGACCTGGACGTGCCGGGCGGCCTGCACGTCGGCGTCGTTGTGCTCGTCGCTCGGGCGGACCTCGACCACGGTCTCGCCGCGGTCGCCCGCGACGACGCGGACGGCGGCGGTCGCCAGGTCGAGGACGGCGACGATGGGGCGGGGCGTGTCGAAGGCCGGCATTCCGATCTCCCTGTCATCGGTCGGCATGGTCATCAGCGCACCCAGCCGCTGTAGCGGTTGCCGGTCTGCGGGGCCGGGCGCCGGGCGGCGCGGCGGGTGGCGTCGCGGGTGGCGTCGCGGGTGGCGTCGCCCGGGTCGAGCGCCGCTGAGACGGCGCGGACCAGCCAGGCGTTGACGGACAGCCCGTCACGCGCGGCCGCCTCCTCGATGCGCGGCTTGAGCGCCTCGGGCACCCGGAGGGAGATGCGGGACGTGCCGCCCTCGTCGGCCTCGGGGGGCGGCGGCGGTGTCGGCGGCCGCTCGCCCGGCCCGGCGCTGACGGGCGGTTCGTCCTGGTCCGGGAACGGGTGGGCGGCGGGCGGTGACGTCACGACGAAGGCGGGGTCGCGGCCGCGCAGGCGCACCTCCACCGAGCCGGGCGCGAGGTCCTGGGTGATCTCGTCCGCGGCGGCCGACAGGGCCTCCAGCAGGGCGAGCCGGGCGGCCGACTCCAAAGTGGCGGCGAAGCGTTCGGCCAGCGCACGGGCCTCCTCGCCGCCCGTCCCGGCGGCGAGCATGAGCTCTCGCCGGAGTTGATCGACATACGGGGCAAGGTCCATGACGCCATCATGACACGCGATGTGACGTCATTGCAATGCGCTATGGCGTCATTGTGGCGTCACATGACGTCTCAGGCGGGCGGCGGCCCGGACAGCGCGGTGACGACGCGGTGGCGCAGCAGCTCGTACTGCTCGCGGCACCGGCGCGGCGCGTCCGGGGGACGGTGCTGGAGCTGGGGATTCACGATGACCTCGCCCGGGTGGAACTGGTCGGAGGTGAAGTCGACCTCAGTGCCGCCGGGCAGCACGTTCCAGTAGTGGTGGCCGACCTTGACGCCGCCGGCGTGCACCTCGGCCAGGATCAGGTCTCCGCCGAGCAGGTCCTGGACCACCAGCGCGGTGATCCCGCACTGCCCCCTGGCCGGGTTGTCGGCCCGCCACTCCTCCCGCGCGGCGGTGTCGCAGGTGTCGGGCCCCCAGGCGGCGCGCAACGTCGGCCGCAACAGTTCCAGTATCAGCATCCGGGGAGTGTCGCAGGCGGCCCCGACAGTTCACCGGCCGGCCGGCGCCGCGGGTGGACCCTTCCCGCCCCGCGGCGCGAGCTGGACGCCGCCCCTCCACACCCCGATCACGCCAGGGTGTCGTGCAGGATCTTGTCGAGGAAGGCGTCCAGGTTGACCGTGGTCCTGGCGACGCGTTCGGCCACGCTCAGCGACTCGAACCGGACGCCCAGCTCGGTCTCCTTGCGTCCCCGGACGTACAGGGAGCAGGCCAGGTCGGCGCACATGTAGGCGCCCACCGTGTTGCCCTGCCGCCCCGCCGCGCCGACCCGGGCCGCGGTGAACAGCGCGACGCCGGCCCCGGCGTGCGGGGTCACGCAGACCGAGCAGAGCGTGCTCTTGGTGAAGCTCCTGCGCACCTCCTGGCCGAGCCGCAGCGCGACGCCGACCGGCGCGCCGCCGCGTTCGGCCACCAGGTACGCCCGCTCGGGCGCCCCCGGATCGCGCCAGCCCAGGAAGTCGAGGTCGGGCCAGGGCAGCTCGGGCAGCCCCCTCGGGACGGCGAGCCGGCGGGCCTCGCCCTTGGAGCAGTTGACGAAGGACGAGCGGATCTCGTTCTCGGTGACGGGGTTCATGACGTGCCTGCTTTCGAGGACGGGAGGAACAGGGCGGGCAGGAGGCAGAGCGCGACGGCGGCCAGCGTGACCCAGAAGGCGGGCCGGTAGCCGCCGTGCTGGAGCAGCACGGCCACGCAGGCGGTGCCGGCCGCCGCGCCGACCTGCTGGCCGATGGCGTTGGCGGTGGTCGCGGCGGGCACCTTGGCCGGCGGCAGCGAGTGGTAGAGGGTGATCATGGTGGGTGCGACCGCGAGCGCGGCCCCCACCCCGCGGACGAACAGCGCCACCGGCAGCAGCGCCGTGCCCGTGCCGGGATCGGCCAGCGCGAACGGCAGCGTGCCGGCCGCCAGCAGGACCAGGCCCGTGACGACGATCCGGCGCGGGTTGCCGTTCAGGTCGATCAGCCGGCCGGCCGCCAGCACCGCGACGAGCATGCCGAGCCCCTGTGGCGCGAGCACCAGCCCGGCGCCGAGCGCTCCGGACCCCTCGGCCGTCTGGACGAACAGCGGCACCAGGAACACGGCGGCGAACAGGGAGAAGTTGGCCAGGAAGGCCAGCGCGGCGGAGGCGGCGAAGGCCCGGTCGCGGAACAGGCCGGGCTCGACGATCCGCGGCCCGGAGGTGCGGGCGGCCCGCCACAGGCAGGCGGCCAGCAGTAACGCGCCGGCGGCCGCGGTCAGCGCGGCCACGGGCTCACCGGCCCCGCTCAGCCCGTGCAGCAGCAGGGTCAGGCCGCCGCTCACGCCGAGCAGGCCGGCCACGTCGAGGCGTTCGGCCGGGCCTTCGGGCCGGGCGGTGCGCACG
>NZ_JBSFGJ010000491.1:0-6511 GCF_053596515.1 Nonomuraea sp. NPDC001684 | reverse complement strand
CTTCTCGATCTGCCTGATCTCCTTCAGCCTGGCCGTGGCCTGGGAGACGATCTGGTCGTCGCGGTTCTGCTGGACGGTGCCCGCCGAGGTGAGCGCGCGGGCGGCCCGCGCGTCGGTCACCGGCGCGGCCCTGCCCGGCCCGCCGCTCACCGCCGCTCCGGCGACCCCGCCCACGACGGGCTCCCACACGGGTCTCCCCACCGGCTCCTACACAGGTCTTCCCACGGGGTCCCACCCGGGCCTTCCCACGGGGTCCCACCCGGGCCTTCCCACGGGGTCCCACCCGGGCCTTCAGCCGACGGGCGTCATGCCCGTGGCCGACCCCGGCTCGCCGCTCACCATGCCGTCGGCCCCCGCCGGCGGCAGCTCCCGCCGTCGTCGCACGCTGACGGCCCTGGCCACGATGGCGGCCGCCGTCGTGGTGTCGGCCGCGGTGGCGGGGTCGGTGTGGCTGCGTCCGGCCGAGCCCGCCAGCACGGGCCAGGTGCTGCCGCCCGCCGACGAGACCACGCAGGTCCACAGCCCGAGCAGCCCCGAGCACACCACCAAGGAGCCCGCGCCGCCGACCAAGGCCGTGCCGAGCGCCAAGCCGAGCGGCACCACCAGCGCTACCCCCGGCCCGACCGTGGCCCCCACCACCCCGAGCGCCACGCCCACCGTCTCGCCGAAGCCCACGCCGACCGTGACCACCTCGGAGCCCGAGCCGACACAGGAGCCCACCCAGCCCCCTGAGGAGCCCACGGACGAGCCCACGGTCACCAGCCCGCCGGAAGACGTGCAATGCGTACGCGCCCCATGCCCGTAACCACCCCGGGCCGTCCAGTGCGTGAACGCGCCCTACGTCTCACCGCTTCGGGACGTCTGGTGCGTGCGTGCCCCATGTCCGTGACTGCTGCAAGATCGTGAGAAAGTCTTCGCGTGGATTCGACTCGTGAGCTGCTGATCGCCCTCGCCCGCCGGTACGCCTTCGCCGATCTGGGAGCGCTCGCCCCCACGGCCGAGATCTCCGACGTGTGCGAGTTCGGGCAGCGGCTGCTCTCGCTCGACGCCGAGGACTTCGCCGCCGAGGCCAGGTCCGTACCGGCAGACCTGCGCCGGCTCGCCCGCGCCTGCCACATGCCGCAGACGCCGCGGGAGCAGCCGCGCGGAGCCCTGGAGTCGCTCAAGCCCGCCTACGGCCTGCTGCTCGAGGTGATCGCCGTCCGCTGGCACCGGCGGGAGCTGAGCCCCATGATCGCGGCCGTGCACATCGCCAGCGAATACCTGCCGCTGCTGGCGTTCGAGCCGCAGCTCGGCCACGCCGGCGACCCGGCCCGCTGGCCCGCCGGGCTGAGCGCGCCCGGGAGCAGGTTCGGCGTGATCGGCGACCGTGAGTGCGACCACACCAAGTCCGAGCAGTCGGCCACGAACCGCACGCTGCGGGTGTCGGTCGAACCCGGCGAGGGCTGGCGGGCCTACTTCGACCGGCAGCACAGCCAGCTGGCGGGCGCGCTCGCGGTCTGCGTCGCGACCTGCCGCAACCCCTGCACGGCCATGGACTGGATCGACCCCGAGCCCCGCGCCGACCTGCAAGTACGCGCCCGTACCGCGCTGACCTTCGCCGAGACGCCGCTCGTCCGGCTGCGGCACGCCGCGCCCGTCGGGCACGGGTTCGGGGTGCCGTCGCCGGAGGAGGTGCTCGACGCCTGGGAGCGCAGCCGGACGGCGCTGGACAAGAACGCGGTGGGCGCCGCGGCCGCCAAGGACGACGGTTTCCCGCTGACGGGGCTGCCCGCCCTGTTCTCGGCCGTGGCCGGAGCGCCGATCGAACCGTCCAGGCTGCTCGCCGGTGTCAGCGACCACGTCGTCACCCTGCTGCAACGCGCCTGACCACACACCCTCGAACACACCTGAGCCGACGGGCACGTCCCCCTCGGGTGCGGGGGGGACGGCACGCCTGCCCGCCGCCAAGCGCAACGCATCCGGGCCGAGGCACATCCAGTCCCGAAAAGGGCCGCACGCCTGAGCTGACGCAGACACAGCACACCTGACCCGACGGCGGTGGTGTGCCCGGCGCGGAAGGGGGCCGCGTGAGAGCGTGGCCGACCCGAAAGGTGCCTCGCGACAGCGTGACTGGCCCGAAGGGTGACTCGCGGCAGCGTGGCTGGGCGGAAGAGTGCCGCGGCAGCGTGGCTGGCCCGTAGGGTGCGGTGCCTTCGGGCCGTGGGGTGCCCGTGCGAGGCGTGATTGAGCCGAAGGTGCGGTGCTCCTTGGAGCCATGGGTGCCGTGCCTGCACATGGAGGGCACCTGCGTGGCCGCGCCCGCCAGGTCGGCACGCCGGGGTGGGAGGGCGGGTCAGTGGTAGGGGGTGGCTTGGTCGGCGAGGGCGGTGATGCCGTACAGGAGGCCGCCGATCAGGTCGCCCGCGCTGAAGGCGGTGGCCATCGACAGGGCGGTGAGCCGGCAGGCGCCGTCGCTCAGCCGCCGCCTCGCGTTCGCGCCGGTGACGATCTCCAGGGCGTGTCCCGCCGGATCGACGAACACGACCACGGCGTCGACCGACTCGGCGCCCAGGGCGGTGTGCAGGCGCTCGGCGAAGTGCCGTCGCGCGCCGACCGGCTCGCCCAGGAACACGCCGAAGCGCAACCCGCTGCGCCGCTCGGCCCTCTGGACGGCCCTCCTGAGATCGTCGACCTGAGCCGTCGTCAGTGCCCGCCTGGGCGCACGGGTGCGCGTGCGCATCGGTGTCTGCGCCGAAGCCTGTGTCGGTGCCTGCTCAGAGGGCTGCTCAGAGGGCTGGTTCGAGGGGTGTTCTGAGGGGTGCATCGTTGTGTCACCAGCCTGCCGAGGCGCCGCCGAGGTGTTCGTCCGGCTCGACGGCCATGGCCGCGGCCGCCCAGTCGGGTTCGGGCGTCCGTGCCCAGGGGGCGGCGCCGTCGGCCAGCACCCGGGTCGACGTGCTCACGCCGTGCTCGCTCCCGGACGGCCCGCCCAGCCACACCGGGCCCGGCTCCGCCACCCGGGACGAGCCCCGCCCCGGCACCATGACCAGCAGGCTGATCAGTACGAACAGCCCCAAGGACACCCCGATGAGAAAGAGCAGACTTTCCGCCGCGCTGTTCACACGACGAACGTAATCCTCCGGCGGGTGCCCGGCCAGACCCGTACGGGACCCTCCTACCAGACGGACGGCCGCCGCTCGCCCCAGAACCCGCCCACAGCCGCCTCGACCTGGGCCGACAGCGAGATCAGGGTGCCCTCGCCGCCGATCCGCCCGGCCAGCATGACGCCGATCGGCAGGCCCTCGGCGTTCCAGTGCAGCGGCAGGTTGACCGCGGGCTGGCCGCTGACGTTGTAGATCGCCGGGAAGGCGGCGAAGCGCTTCATGCGTTCGAAGGTCTCCTCGACGTCGTCCACGTCCTCGAACCAGCCGACCGGCCTGGGCGGCTGGGTGAGGGTCGGGGTGAGCACCGCGTCGTAGGCGTTCGTGATCGTGAGCGCGCCCCGGGTGGCGAGCTGGAGGGCGGCCTGGGCCTGGAGGAACGCGGGGGCGGTGGTGGCCAGGCCGCGCTCGCGCAGCCACCGGGTGAGCGGCCTGAGCAGGTGCCCCTGGTCGTCGGCGACCGGGTGCATGCAGGCGAAGGTGTACCAGAGGGTGACGAACTGCGGCACGAGGTCCGCGCCGAACGGCCTGGGGATCTCCACGACCTCGTGCCCGAGGCCGGCGAGGATCGCGGCGGCGCCCTCGTACGCGGCCAGCACCTCGGGATCGACCTCGGCCCCCGGCACGACGGGGTCGGCGTAGCGGGCGATGCGCAGCCGTCCGGGGTCGCGGCCGGCGCAGGCGAGGTACGTGCCCTCGTGCCGGGGCGCGAGGTAGAGGTCGCCGGGCTCGTTGTGCGCCATGACGTCGAGCAGGGCCGCGGCGTCGGCGACGGTACGGGCGATCGGGCCGTTCGTGGACATGCCGGCCAGGTCGGGGATGATCGGGGCGAAGCTGATCCGGCCGCGGGTGGGCTTGATGCCGTACAGGCCGCATGCGGAGGCCGGGATGCGGATCGAGCCCGCGCCGTCGCTGCCCTGGGCGGCCGGCGCCAGCCCGGCGGCCACGGCGGCGGCCGCTCCCCCGCTGGACCCGCCGGCCGACGTGCCGAGGTCCCAGGGCGAGCGGGCGGGCGGCGAGACGTCGGTCTCGGTGTAGCAGGGCAGCCCGAACTCGGGGGTGGCGGTCTTGCCCAGCATGACCGTGCCGGCCTCGCGCAGCCGCGTCACGACGGTGTCGTCCACCGGCGCGACGAACCCCCGGTAGACCGCCGAGCCGAAAGTGATCGGCACGTCCTTGACCAGATTGAGGTCCTTGACCGGGATCGGCACCCCGGCCAGCGGCCCGTCAGGCAGGTCCTTCTCCAGGCGGCGCGCCTGGTCGAGCGCCTGTTCGGCGGTCACGGTGACGTACGCGCCGACCGAGGGATCGATCCGCTCGATCCGGTCGAGATAGTGCTGGGCGAGCTCGACCGGTGAGACGTCACGGTCGCGGACGGCCCGGGCCTGCTCGAGCGCGGATAGCTCGTGTATTTCTCGCACGATCGGCACACTAGGCATCTCTAGAGAAGAACGTAAGACATACCCCGAAAACATGAGTGGAACACGATGAGCTGGGCCATAAAACTATGGACAGGTCAACACTAGGAATCATTCCGATCTCCGAGCTACGGTGAGTTACGTGGACTCCGACAACCAGCGAGAAGACGGTCACAACGCGTCACCCATCTGGGTGAGCGACCGGCCAGAGGGCGAGCGCACCGCCGCCGCGACACCATCGGCGCCCACCACCACCTACGCGCCCGTGGAACGCGCGTCCGTGCGTGACCTGCTCCAGGAGCCGCGGTTCCGCCGCATGCGCAATCGCGCGCTCGTGGCGATCGGCGTGGCGATCGTGGTGGGTTTCCTGCTGCGCGACTGGCGTCTCGGCGTTACCGCCGGGGTGGTCGCGGCCATTTTCGAAGCGGTCTACCGCGCGCGGTCCCACTCCACGGTGCCGGCGTGGCGGCGCGCGTCCGTGGCCGAGCGGCGTACCGAGGGGCAGCTCCGCAGGCTGGAGCGCAGCGGCTACCGCACCCTGCACGCCAGGGCGATCCCCGGCAGCGAGGCCCAGATCGACCACCTCGTGGTGGGTCCGACCGGCGTCTACGCCGTGGACTCCGAGAAGTGGGACAAACGGCTTCCCGTCCGCGTCCAGTCGGGCAAGAAGCTCTTCCACGGCCCCTTCGACATGAAGCCGAGGCTGACCGAGGCCAAATGGGAGGCGTCCCAGGCCAGCGAGCTGATCAGCAAGGCGTTCGGCCGCGAGGTCGTCGTCGTGCCGTCCCTGGCCATCTACGGGCCGCCCGTGCCGTGGAAGATCATGACCATCCGCGGCGTGGACGTCTACCAGGGCGACCGGGCGCGCAAGTGGATCACCAAGCGCGAGCGGGCGCTGACCCCGGCCGAGATCGACCGGCTCTACGACATCGCCGCCCAGGTCCTGCCCGCCCGGTACGGCGAGGGCTAGGACAGGCCGGCCGACCCCGCGGAGTCACCCTCCGCGGGGTTTTTTCACGCCCGCCGACGTGCCCGCCGACAGCCGGGCGCCGAAGTCGTCCAGCTCGGCGGCCAGCACGCCGCTGGGCGGCAGCGCGTCCGGCAGGCGGGACAGCAGGGCCGTGCCCACCCCGGTGATGCGGACGATGTGGTCGATCAGCGCCTCCCGGTCCTCGGGCCAGGGGAAGGACGGCTGGGCGATGAGCAGCGAGACGCAGCCGTGCACGGCCGACCAGAGGCCGAGCGCCAGCTCCTCGGGATCGCCTTCGAGCACGCGGGCCGCCACGCAGGCGGCCACGGCGTCCACCATGTGGCGGAAGCACGCGGCGGCGGCCGGCGGCACGCCCTGCACGGCCGAGGGCCGCATCATCAGCACCCGGTACTGCACGGGATGGTCGAGGGCGAAGCGCGCGTAGGCCCGTCCGCAGCGGCCGAGCGCGAGGAACGGGTCGCCCGTCAGGTTCTCGCTGAACATCCGGCCGAACTCGTCCCACACGCGCAGGCAGACGGCCTCCAGCAGCGCCTCCCTGTCGGCGAAGTGCAGGTAGACCGAGGGCGTGGACACCCCGGCGCGCTGGGCGACGGCGCGCAGGGTGAGGGCGTCCTCGCTGCCGGACTCGGTCAGCAGGTCCTCGGCCGCGCGCAGGATCTCCTCCCGCAGCAGGCCGCCTTCTCCGCGCCGGGCGCGCACACGTCTCGCAGCGGTCATGGATCTCAGATTGACGCCGTCAGGTTGACGGTGTCAATCTGACCTTCTGCTGAACGGATATCTGAAGGGATATCGCGAAAAATGGGGACTTTCGGGGAGGCGACCGCGCTGGTCGCCCGCGGCGCGGACGAGTTCGGCGCCACGCTGGACGCCCAGTGGAGCGTGGGCACCAAGCTGCACGGCGGCTACCTGCTGGCGGTGCTGGCCCGCGCCGCCTGCCAGAGCGGCGCCGGCGAGCGGCA
>NZ_JBSFGJ010000490.1:0-6538 GCF_053596515.1 Nonomuraea sp. NPDC001684 | reverse complement strand
GTGGTCTTGTCTGACATGCAACCCCCGATCAGGATTCGAATCCGAGCGCCAGATACTTGTCGACGTTCTCCTTGGTGATCGTCTCCGACGCGAGGGTGATCGACTGGGGAACCTGATTCTCCACGAGGTCACTCATGCCCTTGCCCTGCGCGATCAACCTGGCGAGCCTGATGGCCGAGGAGGCCATCGTCGGGCTGTAGGTGACGGTGGCCTTGAGCACCGACGTGCCGGCCTGGATCTCCTTCATGGCGTTCAGCGAACCCGCGCCGCCCACCATGACGAACTCGTCGCGGTTGGCCTCCTTGATGGCGGCCAGCACGCCGACGCCCTGGTCGTCGTCGTGGTTCCACAGGGCGTCGATCTTCTTGTGCGCCTGCAGCAGCGAGGTCGCCACCTGGTTGCCGGTCTCGACGGTGAACTTGGCGTCCTGCTTGGCCGTGACGCTGAACCCGTACGTCTTCAGCGCGTCGGCGAAGCCCTTGCTGCGGTCCTGGGTCAGCGGCAGCGTGGCGATGCCCTGGATCTCGACGATCACCGGGTTCGCGACGCCCTTGTCCTTGAGCTGCTTGCCGATGTAGTGCCCGGCCGCGACGCCCATGCCGTAGTTGTCGCCGCCGATCCACGTCCGGTAGGCCAGCTTGTCGGGGAACACCCGGTCGAGGTTGATGACCGGGATGCCCGCCTGCGTCGCCTGCAGCGCGACCTGGTTCAGCTGCTGGCCGTCGTTCGGCAGGATGACCAGGGCGTTCACCTTGGCCGCGATCAGCGACTCGACGGCGGAGATCTGCTGGTTGATGTCGTTGGTCGGCTCGACGGCCTTGAAGTCGACGTCGCCGTACTGCTTGGCCGCGCTCTCGGCGTTCTTGGCGATGGCCGCGATCCAGCCGTGGTCGGCGGCCGGCGCGGAGAAGCCGATCGTCACCTTCTGGCCGGGTTCGTCGTTGCCGCTCGCGGCGGGGGCGGGCGCGGGCGCCGCCGACGAGGGAGCGGCCGCCGGCTCGTTGCTGGTGCAACCCGCCGCTAACAGCACAGCCCCGCCGACGAGGAATCCCCTGCGCGCGACGTTCTCACTCATGATGCTCTCGCTTTCAGGTTCCGCCGCTGGAGAAGGACGGCGACGACGATGATCAGGCCCTTGGCGATCAGCTGGTCGCTGGTGTTGAGCCCGTTGAGGATGAACAGGTTCGTGATGAGGGTGAAGATCAGCAGGCCCAGGATCGAGCCGATGATCGTGCCCCGGCCTCCGGTGAGCAGGGTGCCGCCGATGATGACGGCGGCGATGGCGTCGAGCTCGTACAGGTCGCCGTGGGTGGACGAGCCTGTCGTCGTACGGGCCATGATGAGGATCGCGGCGACGCCGCAGCAGAAGCCGGACAGGGCGTACAGGAGCATCGTGTGCCTGCGTACGTCGATGCCGGCCAGCCTGGCCGCCTCGGGGTTGCCCCCGACCGCGTACGTGCGGCGGCCGAACGTGGTGCGGTTCAGGACGATCCACCCCAGCACCACGACCAGGGCGAACACGTAGACCAGCAGCGGGATGCCGAGCAGCCGCGTGGTGGACAGCTGCACGATGCCCTCGACCTGGATGAGCTGCGTCTTCCTGTCGGACATGCGCTGGGCCAGGCCGCGGGCGGCCACCAGCATGGCCAGGGTGGCGATGAACGGCACCATCCGCCCGTAGGCGATCAGCAGCCCGTTGACCAGCCCGGCCCCGGTGCCGACGAGGATCGCGCAGACGGCCATCACCACCGGCCCGTACGACTGGGTGGCCAGCGTGGTCGCCCAGACCGAGGCGAGGGCCATGACGGCGCCGACGGACAGGTCGATGCCGCCGCCGATGATCACGAACGTGGCCCCGACGGTGATCACGCCGATCGTGGCGGCCAGGGCCAGGATGCTGACCAGGTTGGAGGTGGTGGCGAAGTTGTCGAACCGGGTGACCAGGCCGACGACCACGAGCAGCGCCAGCGCGCCCAGCAGGCCGAGGTGGCGGATCTCGGCGACCCCGTTCAGCAGGGACGGTCTCGGCCGGGCGACCCCGGCGGCGGGTCGTTCGGGCGCCTCTATGGGCTCGCTCATCACGCGGCCCTCCCATCCATGATCATGTCCAGTACGCGGTGCTCGTCCAGGCCGGCCGCCTCGCCCTCGTGGATGACGGCGCCCTCGCGCAGCACGAGCACCCGGTCGGCCAGCCCCAGCACCTCGGGCACCTCGCTGGAGACCAGCAGCACGCCGATGCCCTGGTCGGCCAGGTCGCGGATGACGGCGTACAACTCGGCGCGGGCGCCGACGTCGACGCCGCGGGTGGGCTCGTCGAGCAGCAGCAGTCTGCGTCCGCCGAGCAGCCAGCGGGCGAGCACGGCCTTCTGCTGGTTGCCGCCCGACAGGGTCCTGATCGGGCGTTCGGGGTCGGGCGGGCGGATGTCGAGGAGCTGGGCCAGGCGGGCGGCCTCGGCCCGTTCGCGGCCGCGGTCGATCCAGCCGAACCTGGCGAACTGCGGCAGGGTGCCGAGCGTGATGTTGGCGGTGACGCTCTGGTCGAGCAGCAGGGCCTGGGCCTTGCGTTCCTCGGGGGCCAGGCCCATGCCCTGCCGGACGGCGCCGGTCACGCGGCGGCGGGCCGGGCGGCCGGCGAGCGTGACGCGGCCGGAGGCGGGCCGGGCTCCGTAGACGGCCTCCAGGATCTCGGAGCGTCCGCTGCCGACGAGCCCGGCCAGTCCGACGATCTCCCCGGCGCGCACGGAGAAGGAGACGTCGGCGAAGACGCCGGGCGCGGTCAGGTTCTCCACGCGCAGCACCTCCTCGCCGGGCGGCCGGGTGGGGCGGGGCGGGAAGACGTACTCGACGTTGCGGCCGGTCATGAGGGAGACGATGCGGGCGGTGGGCGTGTCGCGGGCGGGCAGGCCGACGGCGACGGTGCGCCCGTCCTTGAGCACGGTGACGCGGTCGCCGATCTCGCGGATCTCCTCCAGCCGGTGGGAGATGTAGACGACGGCCACGCCCTGGGCGGTGAGCTCGCGGATGATGCGGAACAGGTTGGCGACCTCGTCGTGGGCCAGGGCGGCCGACGGCTCGTCCATGATGATCAGGCGGGCGTCGTGGGAGAGGGCGCGGGCCATCGAGACGACCTGTTTGGCGGCCGGTGAGAGCCGTCCGACCTCGGTGGAGGGGCGGATCTCGCCGTGGCCGAGGCGTTCCAGCACCTCGCGGGCGGCCCGGCGGCCGGCCTGGCGGTTGACGAACCCGAAGCGGGCGTGCTCGTGGCCGAGGAAGATGTTCTCGGCGACGCTGAGGCCGTCGACCAGGTCGAGTTCCTGGTAGATGGTGGCGAAGCCGAGCCGGATGGCGTCGTTGGGGCTGGTGGGCCGGACGGGCGCGTCGTTGAAGACGATCGTGCCCTCGTCGGGCTGGTGGACGCCGGCCAGCACCTTGATCAGGGTGGATTTGCCCGCGCCGTTCTGGCCGAGCAGGCAGTGGACCTCGCCCGCCCGTACGTCGAGATCGACCCCGTCGAGCGCGCGCACGCCGGGGAACTGCTTGACGATGCCCTTCATGACCAGCATCGGGGGTCCCCTTCAGGCGTTGACGATGCGGTTGATGTTGTCCGGTGACAGGTAGTGCTCGATGGCGAGCAGGCCCGCCCCGAGAGCGGCGGCGTTGATCCCGGTGCGGCTCGGGGTGATGGACAGGTGGTGGGTGGCCAGCGGCAGCGACCGGCGGTAGATGGTCTCCCTGACGCCGGCCAGGAGGTGCTCGTGGACGCGGGACAGCGCGCCGCCGATGACGATGACCTCGGGGTTGAAGAAGTTGACCAGGCCGGCCAGCACCTCGCCGATGAGCCGGCCGGCCTCCCTGACCAGCCGCAGCGCCTGGGTGTTGCCCGCCTGGACGAGCGCGACGACGTCGGCGCCGGTCTCGGCGGCCAGCCCCAGCTCGGCGAGCCGGCGGGCGATGGCGGCGCCGCCGGCCACGGCCTCCAGGCAGGCGCTGTTGCCGCAGCGGCAGCCGGCGTCGTCGTGGCCGCTGACGCGGATGTGCCCGATGTCGCCGGCCGAGCCCTGGGCTCCTCTGTGGAGCTTGCCGTCGGCCACGATGCCGCAGCCGATGCCGGTGCCGACCTTGACGAACAGCAGGTGGCTGGTGCCGGCGAAGGCGTTGCGGTGCTCGCCGAGCGCCATGACGTTGACGTCGTTGTCGACCAGCACCTGGATGCCGTCGAAGTATTCGGGGACGGGGTAGTCGTTCCAGCCGGGCATGATCGGCGGGTTGTTGGGGCGGCCGGTGGCGAACTCCACCGGGCCGGGCACGCCGATGCCCATGGCGCGCAGCGCGGCGCGGGGCCGTCCGGCCTCGCCGAGCAGCCGGTCGAGCCGCTGGTCGACGTGGGCGAGCACCTTGTCGGGGCCCTCGCCGATCTCCAGGGGGTCTTCGCACTCGGCCAGCAGCCCGCCGGTCAGGTCCATGAGCGCGACCCGGCAGTGGGTGGCGCCGAGGTCGACGCCGGCGAAGGCGTGCTCCTCGGTGTGCAGGCGGAGCTGGCGCGGGGGACGGCCGCCGGTGGACTCGCCGCTCTCGGTCTCCTCGACGAGGCCGCGCTCGATGAGCGCGTCGACCCGCTGGGAGATCGTGGATCTGGCCAGTCCGGTGAGGCGCGCGAGATCGGATCGGGTGGTCGCCGATCCGGCGCTGATGAGCGTCAGGACGTCGGCAGCCGAGCCCGGCTGGGGGGTCATGCGGGAACAATAAGATCACTCATGCGGCAAATCAAGAGTCTGATTCGACCGAACCTCGCGGACTTATGCCGAAGATCGAACAAAGCCTGGCATGAGACGTTCGCCGGAACCCTCCCGAACGCGCGGAAGCCGGCCACCGCCCCGGCGGGCGATGACCGGCTTCCGGCAGGCTCCGGCGCTAGAGCATGGCCTTCATCGAGTCGCCGGCCGTCAGCACGTACGGCTGCTCGGCCATCACCGAGCCCCAGTTGTCGGCGATCGCCTCGGGGGTGAGGTCGTCGGCCTTCCAGCCGGGCCCCTCAGCCACGAACACGCGGGCCACCCGCCCGCCGCCGACGGTGAACACCTCCCCGCTCGACTCGCACGAGTCGTGCACGAGGTAGGCGACCAGCGCGCTCACCCGCTCGGGCGTGAACTTGGCCTCGAACTCGGCCGGCAGCAGCGCCTCGGTCATCCTGGTCCAGGCGATGGGGGCGATGGCGTTGGCCTTGATGCCGTTGCGCGCGCCCTCGATGGCCAGCGTCTTGGTCAGCCCGACCAGGCCCATCTTGGCGGTGGAGTAGTTGGCCTGGCCGAAGTTGCCGAACAGGCCGGCCGGGCTGGAGGTGTTGACGACGCGGCCGTACCCGGCCTCCTTCATCAGCGGGTAGGCGGCCTGGCTGACCAGGTACGACCCGCGCACGTGCACGGCCAGCACGCCGTCGAAGTCCTCGACGGTCATCTTCCCGAACGACTTGTCCCGCAGGATGCCCGCGTTGTTGACGACGATGTCGATCCGGCCGAACGCGTCGACGGCCGTCTGCACGAGCGCCCTGGCGCCCTCGGGGGTGGCGACGTTGTCGGCGTTGGCGACGGCCTGGCCGCCGTTCTTGGTGATGAGCTCGACCACCTCGGCGGCGGGGCCGGTGGAGGCGCCGGTGCCGTCGAGCGCGCCGCCGAGGTCGTTGACCACGACCTTGGCGCCCCGCTCGGCGAGCAGGAGCGCGTGCGCCCTGCCGAGGCCGTGTCCGGCGCCCGTGATGATCGCGACCCTGTCATCGAACCGAAGCATCGAACCTCCAGAGCAAGAGAACAACATTCTGGTAGGAGTACGATAACCGACCGGCTCAGGCGCGTCTCCAGAGCTCGGGCTCGCCCTCCTCCCGGCGTACCCTGCCCCGTCCGGCCAGCCATACCAGGTGGGCCAGCGTCTCGTTGTTGGCCGCCCGGCGCATGAACGGCGGGATCGTCTCCCAGGGGCGCGACCAGCTCAGCCGGGTGGCGACGTCCCAGCAGGTCACGCCGTCGTCCTCGCCGACGACCCGTTCGATCTCGGCCAGCCGCTCGTCGTGGTGCGCCAGCACGTGGTCGACGCGTCCGGCCAGTTCCAGGAAGCGGTACTCGTGGCCGGGCAGCACCTCGTCCACCTCCAGCTCGCGGACGGCGGCCAGCGAGCCGAGGTAGTCGGCCAGCGGGTCGGGGCCCGACTGGGGGTGCACGGCCACGATCGGGGTGATCTTCGCCAGCACGTGGTCGCCGGAGAGCAGCAGCCTGCGCTCCGGCGAGACGAAGCACAGGTGGCCGGGCGTGTGGCCGGGGGTCCAGACGGCCCGCAGGTCCCAGCCGGGCAGGTCGAGCTTCTCGCCGTCCTCGATCAGCCGGTCGGGACGGGCCATCGTGACCATGTGCCTGATCATCATGGAGGCCCCGGCCAGCTCGTCCAGGCTCAGGTCGGGCACGCCGGAGCGCCGGTTGTCCACCGCGGCATGTCCAAGCGGGACGGCATGAACAAGGCCGTCGAGCTGATGGACAAGGTCCGCATCCCG
>NZ_JBSFGJ010000489.1:0-6556 GCF_053596515.1 Nonomuraea sp. NPDC001684 | reverse complement strand
TTCTACCAGACGGCCGAGGGCGAGGCGAGCGTCTACCCGGGCACCTTCAGCGTCAACACCATCGCCGCCTGGCGGGGTGAGGACGGCGAGTGGCAGCAGTCGCTGCCGACCGCCCCCGAGGTCAAGGTGGACCGGGACACCACGGTCACCCTCGACCTGCGCAAGGCCCGCGAGGTCCGCCTGGACACCCCCCGCACGACCGAGACCTACCTGTCCCACTACGCCCTGCGGCGCACCACCGCGAACGGCGTCGTGGCCGACTTCCTCTCCTCCTACCCGGCGTACGGGCTGCACCATTACTGGATGCTGCCCACCGAACCGGTCAAGCAGGGCGCCCTCGACCTCACCGGCCAGTTCTGGCAGGGCGCGCCGCTCGTCACGATGAAGGCCGGCGGACGCACGCTCGCCCCCCGCTACGCGGGCGTCACCCCCGACCTCCCCAAGCTGACCGGCAAGCAGACCCTCCCGCTGGTGGACGTGGGCCACGGCACCGACCTGTCCGGCCTGGACGTACGGGGCAAGCTCGCCCTGCTCGACCTCGGCGACCTCTGCCCGGACACGACCTGCTCCGGCGACGGGCTCGACCGCGTGCAGGCCCTGGCGGCCGCCGGCGCGGTGGGCGTGCTCGGCTACGGCGCGTCGGGACGGGCTTTCCTCGACCCGACCGGAAGCTGGGCCTTCTACCCGATCCCGACCATGAGCCTGCCCGCCGACCAGGGCAGGGCGCTGGCCCGCAAGCCGGTGGACGTCAAGGTCGAGGGCAGCCCGGCCACGCCGTACATGTACTCGCTGTTCTTCCCCGAGCGCGGCCGCATCCCCGCCCGCCTCGACCACCGGGTGACCGGGAAGAACCTTCAGGAGATCGACGACCGCTTCCACTCCGACCGCCCCGGCGCCGTGCGCATGAGCTGGACCCCCGTGCTGATCAACGGCTCCGAACCGTTCGCCGCGTGGGGTCTCGGCGGCGCCTGGCAGGCGCGGACCACCGTGACCGAGTACGTCGGGCCGGTCTCACCCGACGTGACCTGGCAGCGCGAGGTCAGGATGCGGTACGACGAGGGCGACCTGTCCAGGACCGGCTACAACACGGTCGCGCTCGACGTCTTCACCAAGGCGGGACGCCGGACCGAGCGGTGGGGCATGCAGCCCAGGGTTCCCGGCGGCCCGCGCGACGGCGACCGCGTGATCGACTCGGGCACGGCCACCTGTTTCGCGTGCCGTACCGGCGACCTGTTCACGTCGGCGGTGCCCGTCATGGGCCCCGAACCCCACCACCAGGAGCCCTTCACCTGGAGCGCCAATTTCCAGGCGTGGGCCGGCGGCAAGGACGAGCTGCACCTCTACCGCGACGGCCGGGAGGTTCCCCTGGAGGAGAGGATCGGCGCGCTCGGTCCCGTCGCGATCAAGTTGCCGACCTTCACCCTTCCGCCCGATGAGGCCGAATACCGGCTCACCGACACCTTCCACACCCCGCAGCCGGGACAGCGGTTCGCGACCGACGTCGAAACGGCCTGGACGTTCCGCTCCAAGCGCCCCGAATCCGGGATGAAGGACCTCACCGACGGCCTGTGCGCGGGCTGGCTCGTCACCCAGATCCTGGCTCCCTGCGCGCCGGTACGCCGGCTCAACCTCAGCTACGACCTGGACCTCGACCTGGACAACCAGGCCACGGCCGGGGCCGCCCGCCGCATCACCGTCACCGGCTACAACGGCTCCTTCTGGCAGCCCGACGCCAAGCTGACCACGCTCCGGCTCTCGGCCACCTTCGACGGCGGAGCCCACTGGGTGCCCGTCCCCATGTCGGCCTCCGGCGACCACGCCTTCACCGGCACCATCACCCACCCGCCCCTGTCCCGGACCGACGGCGCCGTCGGCCTCCGCGCCCAGGCCACCGACCAGGAGGGCAACACCGTGGACCAGACGATCCACAAGGCCTACGGACTGAAGCAACCCTGACGAGCCGTCGTCGGATCCGGTGCGTTCAGCAGCAGCCGCGCGTGCGCCGGCCGCCGCTGGGCCAGCCACTTCTGAAGCTCGTCCTCACCGTGACCGGCTGAGAGCGCGCCGGGGCGGGACGTCCCCGGGCGAGGACCGGGCCGCGGGACGTCGCCCGTCCCGCGGCCCGGGCACGGTCAGCCGACCGCGTAGGCGCGGGTCACCGTCTGGGTGACGCCGTCACCGGCGGTGTCCTTGGCCGTCGCGCGCAGGGAGACGAACCCCGGGGAGCCCGGGTTGGCGACGGTCGCCGTCCAGCCGGAGTCGGCCGCCCGGGTCCTGACGGGCTGCCAGGTGGCGCCGTCGTCGGTGGAGAACTCCAGCTCGACCGTGCGCACCGCGGCGCCGCGGGCGCCGGGGTTGCGCTCGATCCAGATCGACAGCGGGGTTCGCGACCCGGGTCTGGCCCGGTTCGCGGTGTCGAGGCCCTTGGGCGCGTACCTGACCGCCATCAGCGGCAGGGGCGTGGCCTGCGTGGTACGGGCCGAACGGAACGTCCAGACGGCGTCGACGCCCGTGGACAGGGTGTTCACGGACGTGTCCCGGCGCGAGGACGCGGCGAGGGTGTAGGTGCCGGCGTCCTGCGGCAGCGTCGCGGACAGCGCGCACTGGTCGCTGTCGCCCGGCGCGCAGTCGGCGATGTCGCTCGTGGCGAGCTGCCTGCCGTCGCGGGAGAGGGTCAGGGTGCCGGTGGCGGTGGCGTCCATGCCGGTCAGCCCCGCGACGCCGTCGGTGTGGAGCCGGCCCGCGAAGAACTGGAGCGTGTCTCCGGTACGGCTGCCGCCGGGCGTGGCGAACGACGGGCCCGCGACCGCCGCGTTCCAGACCTCGGAGAAGGCGCGTTCGCGCACCGGGCTCGTGCCGATCTGCCGGGAACCGCCTGTCTGGAACTCCGAGGACCAGGCGAGCCCGGGACTCCGGTAGTGCGTCATGGCGGAGGGCAGCGGGATGTCCTTGGTGGGCAGGGTGAGTGCCCCGGCGCCGGCCGGGTCCAGCGGTCCCGTCCACATGGTGCCGGTGCCGGCCGCGCCCGTGGAGCGGAACGTCTCGGACGCCTTGACCAGGTCCCTGGTCCGCGCGGAATAGGTGGGGTCGTCCGGGATGCCGCCGGTGCGGCGGTCGACGAGGTCGTAACGGTAGGGGCTGGGCGCGGCGTCCTTCTTGTGCCAGACGGTCCAGGACTCGTAGGTGAGCCCGGGTTGCCGGACCGGAATGACGTAGTAGCCCTCATTGGGGTCCTGGCCGGAGGCGTACCAGCCGTACTGCCATGGACCGTTGGCGAGGTAGAGGCCGAACCGCCGGTCGGCCGCGGCGGTGGGGTCGTCCACGGCGAACCGGACCTGCCTGCCCTCGCGTGCGTCGATCGTGACGCGCAGGTCGTCGGCACCGACCGCGAGCGGACGGTGACCGACCGTCAGGGCGACGGGGTCGAAGTCGTAGATCTCGGTGTAGAGGTTCCAGGCGCCCTTCGGGAGCCGCGTCTTCGCCACGCCGTCGCGGAAGGTGAGCATCCGCTGGGCGCCGCTCGCCTGGTCGTAGACCATTCCGAACGCCACGCCGGGCGCAGCGCCCGACCTGGCGACAGTGGTGACGGTGACGTCGTGGGACTCCGGCTCCACGTACGCGCCCGCCGGCGTACGCAGGATCGTGTCGCCGGAGGTGGCGGTGAGCACGCCCGGGTAGTCGCCCGCGGGCTTGCCGGTGACGTCGAGAGTGAGGGTGAGGGACGCCTGCCCGCGCGCCGGGACCTCCAGCTTGTCCTGCGGCAGCTTCAGCACGTCGGTGTCGGTCGTGAGGTTCAGGGTGACGGGGGCGTCCCCGTCGTTGGTGTAGATGATCGTCCGGGTGGCCTGGTCGCCGCCGGTGTGCTGCCACGGAAATGCGGCCCAGACGGTGGCGGGAGAGGCGATCACCTGCTGCGCCAGCGCGCGGGGCACGTCCACCCGCCCGGCGCCCTGCTCGTAGAGGCCGGTCCCGCTGGTGGGCTTGGCGCTGTCGACCAGCGCGGCCTTGAGCTGCTGCCCGGTCCAGCCGGGGTGTCGCTGGGCGAGGATCGCCGCCGCGCCGCTCACGTGCGGCGCCGCCATGGAGGTCCCGCTGTGCGCCACGTACGGCCCGTCGGCGGTGCCCTCGGCCGCGGCGGCGACGATGTCCACGCCAGGGGCGGTGATCTCGGGCTTGATCGCGTGATCGCCCGTTCTGGGGCCCTGGTTGGAGAACCTGGACACCTGGTCCGACCGGTCGACGGCGCCCACGGAGAGCGCGGCGTCCGCGGTGGACGGGCTGGACACGGTCCCTTCGCCGCCGCCGTTGCCGGCCGCCACCACGAAGAGCGTGCCCGTCCGTTCCGACAGGGTGTTCACGGCCTGCTCGACGGGATTGTCGCCGGGCTCGTCCACCGTGCCGAGGCTCATGTTGACGACCTTGGCGCGGACCTCGGTGGCGGCCCACTCCATGCCCGCCAGCAACGCCGAGTCGGCGATGCCGTCCACGCCGCCCACCTTCCCCACGGCGATGCGGGCCCCCGGCGCGACGCCTCGGTACTTCGTCCCGGCCCCGGCGACGATCGAGGAGACATGCGTGCCGTGGCCGACGCGGTCGGTCATGTCCGGCTCGTCGGAGAAGTTGCGCTCCTGGGTGACGACGCCCTTGAGATCGGGATGACCGGCGTCGTAGCCGCTGTCGAGCACGGCCACCGTGACGCCCTGGCCGGTGAACCCCTGCTGCCACGCCTCGGGCGCGCCGATCTGCGCGGTGCTGCGGTCCAGCGAGAAGGACCGGCGTCCGTCGAGCCAGATCTTGCCCTTCCCCGCGGCCGGCGTGCGAGCCCCGCTCACCAGGTCCCGCCACGTCCGCGCGGCGGTGCTCTTCGGCAGCCGCACCGCCGCCACGCCGAGGTCGTCGAGCTTGCGGGTCAGGCGGGTGCCGCTCAGCGCCGGGGCCGGCTGCTCCCCCAGGGTCTGGCTGATCAGCGGGATCTCGTCCGTGTCGGCGTCGCCGTACTTCCACGCCAGAAGCCGGGTCACGTCGAAGAGCCGATCGTCGAGCAGGCCCTCGCTGACCAGCGGGAACGCATCCGAGGGGATCACGTAGAGGTGTCCGTCGCGAAATTGCGTCGAGAAGCGGACCCGCCGTCCGGGGGCGCTCTCCACCCGGTGGCCCCGGCCGCTGACCGTCACCTTGTCCCCGGTCAGGAGCGTCACGCTCCCGGTCACGACCGGGCCGGTTCCTGCCGGGGCCGCGGCAAGGGAGGGTTCCTGAGCCGTGACGGCCCCCAAGGAACCGGCCAGTACGGCGGCCACCAATCCTGTTCGCAAAATTGTGAATGCCACACCCCTACTTGGACGAACCGTCGTGAAGCGTTATGAGCCACGTCGCCAACCGGCCGGCATTGAGGGATCGATCCACCTGTGCGACATTTGCGGCAGGCTCTCAGTGAGCAGCGCGGGGGCGGCGATGGTCCGGTTGCGGCGCGCCGCCGCATTCGTCCTGCGGCCGGACGGGGTGAGGGGCGTATGGGCCACGTTCTCGAAAAGCGGTACCGCCGTCTTCTGCGCGCCTATCCCGAGGGCCACCGCGCCGAGCACGGCGAGGAGCTGATCGGCGCGCTGCTGGCGGCCGCCCGGCCCGGGGCCCTGCGGCCGTCGCTGCGCGAGACGCTGTCTCTGCTGGCCGGCGGGTTCACCGTGCGCGTCCGGGCCAGCCGGGCGGCCGGCGTGCCGGGGTGGGCCGACGGTCTGCATCTCGGCGCCCTGGCCGTGGCGGTCGTCACCGTCGCGCAGCTGCCCGTCCTGCCTTACCTCGTCTTCAAGGTGTGGACCGGGGTCGGGGTCGTCCTGGTGGTGGCGCTGGTGCGGGGATGGACGCGGGTCGCGGCTCCTCTCGCGGCGATCGCCGCGCTCCTGACGAGCTGGCCCATCATCCTGGGATGGTTGCACGGCCCGGTGGTCGACGTCGGCCCGCTGTACGGCGACCTCGGGCCGGTCGCGCCCTACTGGGTGGTCGCGGCCGCGTCGGCGGCGCTCGCCGTCCGGCGGACCGGAGCGGGCCGCGCGTCGGGGCAGGCCCGGTGGTGGGGCGTGACGATGCCGGTCCGGTCGCCGTGGTGGCTGGTCGTCCCGCCGGTCTGCTGGGCGTTGCAGCTCGCGCAGGTGCCGGCGGACGAGACGGTCTGGGGTGTCGTACGGGCCGGCGTCGAGGTGGTGGCCCTGCTGCTGGTGCTGGCCGCCACGCTGGCCGCCCGGGACGGCCGCTGGGCGCTGGCCGCCGCCGTCTACCTGGTTCCCGGCCTGGTCCACCTGGCCGAGAACCTGCTGGTGACCCGGGTGAGCGGTTTCCTGTACTGGAGCGTGCTCACCGTTCTCGTGGTGACCTCCTTGGCGGCGGCCCGGCGGATGCGCGTCAGGGCGTGACCTGGAGGTCAGGAGGTGGTGACGAGGAAGCGGTGGAGGCCGCGGCCCACCCAGCGGTCGCGATGGTCCGGCGGCTCGGCCGCCGACAGCGCCGGGAAACGCCGCAGGAGCAGCGGCAGCGCGATGCGGGCCTCCATGCGCGACAGCGG
>NZ_JBSFGJ010000488.1:0-6581 GCF_053596515.1 Nonomuraea sp. NPDC001684 | reverse complement strand
CTGGAGGTCTGGCGCAAGCCGATGAAGAACGGCTCGGTCGCGGTCGTCCTGCTCAACCGGGGCACCTCGACCGCGACCGTCTCCACCACCGCCGCGGCCCTGGGGCTGGGCTCGGCGTCCTCCTACTCCGTGCGTGACCTGTGGGCGCACGCGACGTCCTCCTCGGCGGGGACGATCAGCGCGCCGGTCCCCGGGCACGGGGCGGCCATGTACGTCGTGACGGGAGGCGGCATCGTCCCGCCCACCGCGGTCGCGATCAAGGGAGTGGGCTCGGGAAGGTGCCTCGACGTCGCCGGCGCCTCGCAGGCCAACGGCTCACAGGCGCAGATCTGGGACTGCCACGGCCAGGCCAACCAGCAGTGGACGCCCACCGCGAGCGGCGAACTGCGCGTCTACGGCGGCAAGTGCCTGGACGTGTACGACGGCGGAACCACCGACGGCACCAACGTCATCATCTGGGACTGCAACGGCCAGAGCAATCAGCAGTGGCGCTTCGACGCCGACGGCACCATCACCGCCGTCGGCGCGAACAAGTGCCTGGACGTGCCGAACAACGCCACCGCCAACGGCACCAAGCTGACCATCTGGTCGTGCAACGGCGGCGCCAACCAGCGCTGGACCCGTAACTGACCCGTCATCCGGGAGCGATCGTGAGAATGGCATTACGGTTGCCGGCCACCACAAGAGCCGGACGCGGAATCGTAGGGGTGCTGGTCCTGCTCGGCCTCGTGGCGTTCCTGCCCGCCCACCCGGCCAGGGCGGACAATCCGATCATCCAGACCGTCTACACCGCCGATCCGGCGCCGCTGGTGCACAACGGACGGGTGTACCTCTACACCGGCCATGACGAGGACGGCTCGACCTGGTTCACCATGAAGGACTGGCGGGTCTGGTCCTCCGCCGACATGGTGAACTGGACCGACCACGGATCCCCGCTGAGCCTGACCACCTTCAGCTGGGCGAAGTCCGACGCCTGGGCGGGACAGACCATCTACCGGAACGGCCTGTTCTACTGGTACGTGCCCACGACCAACCGGGCGACCGGCCGGATGGCCATCGGGGTGGCCGTCTCCGACAGTCCGACCGGGCCGTTCAGGGACGCACTCGGACGGCCGCTGATCGAGAACGGCGAGATCGACCCGACGGTCTTCATCGACGACGACGGGCAGGCCTACCTTTACTGGGGCAATCCGCACCTCTGGTACGTGAAGCTGAACGCCGACATGACCTCGTACTCGGGAAGCGCGACGCAGATCCCGCTCACCACGGCGGGATTCGGCGCCAGGACGGGTGACGCCAACCGCCCGACGCTGTTCGAGGAGGGGCCCTGGGTCTACAAGCGGAACGGCCTGTACTACCTCGTGTTCGCGGCCAAGTGCTGCTCGGAGTTCATCGCCTACTCCACGGCCCCCGGCCCCACCGGGCCCTGGACCTACCGAGGGACGATCATGCCCACGCAGGGCGGCAGCTTCACCAACCACGCGGGCATCGTCGACTACCAGGGCGGCTCGTACTTCTTCTACCACAACGGCGCACTGCCGGGCGGCGGCGGCTTCACCCGTTCGGTGGCCGTGGAGAAGTTCGCCTACGGCTCCGGCGGCACGATCCCGACGATCAACATGACCGCGTCCGGGGCGCCCCAGGTGGGCACCCTCAACCCGTACGTCCGCCAGGAGGCCGAGACGATCGCCTGGGAGTCCGGGGTCGAGACCGAGCCCTCCAGCGAAGGCGGGATGAACGTCGGCTGGATCGAGAACGGCGACTACATCAAGGTCAAGGGCGTCGCGTTCGGCGCCGGCGCCAGGACCTTCACCGCGCGGGTCGCCTCGGCGGCCGGCGGCGGCAGGCTCGAACTCCGCCTGGACGGCGTCAACGGCCCGTCGGCCGGGACCTGCACCGCGCCGGGCACGGGCGGCTGGCAGACCTGGACCACCGTGTCCTGTGCGGTCAGCGGCGCGACCGGCACCCGCGACCTGTACCTGAAGTTCACCGGCGGAAGCGGCTACCTGTTCAACATGAACTGGTGGCAGTTCAGCTGACGTCGCATCTCCCGCGCGTCACCGGCGCCACCGCCACCCGCCTCCTGCCCCACCGGCGAGAGGGGGTGGCGGTTCCCGTGCGACTGACACCTGGTCGTCCGGCGTCAGCGGGGGCGCCGGCGGAAGCGGGTGCGGACGCGCAGGAGGCCGGGGGACCGACAGCCAGGTGATCGCGGCGCGCCGCTGAACGGAGCGGGCTCGGGAACCGCTGAGCAACAGGCCGCCGACGACGGGACGGAGGTGCAGACCTGGGACTCCGCCACGAAGGCCGACCAGAAGCAGACCTTGCCCGCATGAGCTGAGCGCTCACCGTCCTCGTGCCCGGGCGGCCGTCCCGGGCCGGGGCGCTCAGTGAGGGGGTGCTCCACCGATCGGTTGATCGGCTCCACCGCCTGAACGGTCACCCGAATCCACCGCCCACTCGGAGGATCGGGCGATCCGCGCGGGGCGCCTGCGTTGCGACGCTGGATCCCGTCGGTGAGCACCAAGGACGGAGATGGTCGAGATGCGCAATGTGGTGTGGCTGGTCAGAGGGTACGTCCTGGTCAGCGTGCTGACGCTGGTCACGATGGTCGTGTTCCGGAACGACGCGGCGACGGTCCCCGACTCGGTGTGGATCCGCGGCACGCTCGTCGCCGTCGCTTCGCTGGTCGCATGGTTCTTCGCGGTACGGGCGGCCAGGGGTGAGCGGAAGATGCTGCTGCGGCTGCGGATCGTCACCTCGATCATGCTCGTCGCGATCGTGGTGATCATCGCGTTGCCCGGTCTGTTCCCGCTCTGGTTCAAGCTGGAGCAGGGCGTCTGCGGCCTGCTCCTGCTGCCCGTGGTCGTCCAGCTCAACCGGCGGCCGGCGGACCGGCGCTGAGCGCGCCGGCCCGAGGGCGGCGGACGGCGCTTCCAGCGGCGCGGGAGTCTCGACGGCGGCGGCTAGATTGTTCTGGGAGCAGGTGAGCGATGGACAATTGGCGGATGGCCGCGCCGGCGGGCTGGGAGCGACGGCTCCTTCCCATGATCACCGTGGTCCCGTACGTGCTGCTGGCCGTCATGGCCGCCCTGACGATCGTCGTCAAGCACGACCAGCCGGGCTCGCTCGCCCTCGACCTCGCGCTCTGCGCGGCAGCCGCGGTGTGGAAGCTCGTGCTCTTCACGCTGCACCCGCAGTGGCGTGGGCGAGCTGGCGTGATGAGCGTGTTCCTCGCGGGCCTGATCCTGTTCGGGCTGGTCATGGTCGTACGCGATCCGTGGTTCGGCGTCTACACGCCCGCGCTGTACTTCTACGCCTTCCGGATCATCGGCTGGCCGCGTGAGCTGTATTTCATCGCGGGCGTCGCGGTGGTGGCGGGCACGGCGCAGTCGGCCGGCCTGGACGTCGGCACCTGGATGGGCCTGCTGGAGTATCTGGGAGTCCTGGCCGTCAACGTCGTGCCGATGTGCCTGATGGCCTGGCTCAGCGAGGTCGGCGCACGCTACTACGCGGCACGGGAGACGGCGCTGCGCGAGAGCAGGGAGGCCAACGCCCGGCTGGCCGCGGCCCTGGCCGAGAACGCGGCACTCCAGGAACGGCTGGTCGAGCAGGCTCACGAGACCGGCGTCCTGGACGAGCGGGCTCGGATGGCGCGGGAGATCCACGACATCCTGGCCCAGGGCCTGACCGGCATCGTCACGCAGTTGCAGGCGGCCGAGCAGGCGGCCGACGACCCGGCCGCGTGGCGGCGGCACCACGCGGCGGCGACCGCGCTGGCCCGGGAGAGCCTCACCGAGGCGCGGCGCTCGGTGGACGAGCTGCGCCCCGAACCCCTGGAGTCCGGCCGTCTGGCCGACGCCGTCAGCGAGGTCGCGGCCAAGTGGTCGGCACGCCACGGCCTTCCGGTCCAGGTGGCCGTCACCGGCGAGACCCGGACGATGCCTCCGCAGGCCGAGGTCGCCCTGTTACGGGTCGCGCAGGAGGCGCTGGCCAACGTCTTCAAGCACGCGTCCACCGCCACCCGCGTCGGCCTCACCCTCTCCTACACGGATCGGCAGGTGGTGCTCGACGTCCGCGACGACGGCCCCGGCTTCGACCCGGACGTGCGCGCCGGTCACGACGGGGGCTTCGGGCTGGTGGCGATGCGGCAGCGGATCGAGGCGCTGTCGGGCGCGTTGCGAATCGAATCAGAGGTGGGCGGCGGGACCGGGATCTCGGCCTGTCTGCCCGCGGACACGCCGGAGGCAGGCACATGAGTGACGCCATCAGGCTGCTCGTGGTCGACGACCACCCCGTCGTGCGTGACGGGCTCAGCAGCATGTTCGCCCGCGATCCCGAGTTCATCGTGGTGGGGGAGGCGTCGGACGGAGCCGAGGCCGTCCGGCTGGCCGAGACCCTCGCGCCGGACGTGATCCTGATGGACCTGCGAATGGCGGGCATGGACGGCGTCACCGCGATCGGCGAGCTGGCCAGGCGCGGCGTGCCGGCCCGGGTGCTGGTGCTGACGACGTACGACACCGACAGCCACGTGCTGCCCGCGATCGAGGCGGGCGCCACCGGTTACCTGCTCAAGGACGCGCCGCGCGAGGAGCTCGTCCGTGCCGTGCGCTCGGCCGCGCGCGGCGAGGTCGCGCTCTCGCCGTCGGTGGCCGCCCGCCTGGTGAGCCGGCTCCGCACCCCGGCCCCATCGACCGGGCCGTTGAGCCAGCGCGAACTGGAGGTGCTACGGCTGGTCGCGGCCGGCCACAGCAACCGCAAGGCCGCCGTCCGGCTGTTCATCACCGAGGCCACGGTCAAGACGCACCTGCTCAACATCTACGCGAAACTCGACGTCAACGACCGCGCGTCCGCGGTGGCGGAGGCGTACAACCGCGGCCTGCTCGGGACGCCCGAGCGCCCGTAGCCCTCGCCGCCCGGCCCGCTCCGGCAGCGCCTCTGCGGCGGGTCCGGGACCTGTACACCGACGTGTCCGGGCTGGACCTCCTGGCAGGACGACATCACCGCCGCCTCCGCCGACGGCCCCCGGCCCACTCCGGGGCGGCCTCTGCACACGGCGCCTCGCTGATGGCCTGGCTGGTACGCCTGAAGACGACGGCTGAGAACGCCTGAGCAGCGGGTCAGACGGGGATGTCGCCGGCCGCCTTCCGGAGGGCGTCGCCGGCGTCCGTGACGGGGTCGCCGTGGCCCACGCAGGCCGTCCGGACGTCCAGTTCGGCCAGCCGCCGGAACGAGCGGAGCATCTCGTCACGGTCCATGTTGAACACTCCGGGCATGACCAGCCCGGACACGTGCGCCACGGTGTCGCCCGTGAAGAGGACTCCGTGCTCCGGCAGGTGGAGGGCGATGCTGCCGGCGGTGTGCCCGGGGGTGGCGATCACGCGGGCCCCGCCCCCGAAGGCGATCACGTCGCCGTCCTCAAGCTCGCGGTCCACCCGGCACGGCGGCGCGGGCGGCAGCAGGTCGGCGCCCAGACTGCGATGCAGGGCCCGCTCCTCGTCGGTGAAGTTCGGCGGCGGGGCGGGCACGTCCCCTCGGATCACCGGGGCCTCCAGGCGATGGGCCATCACCGTGACGTCGCCCCACGCCGTCACGTCCGCCGCGCTGCCGCAGTGGTCCTCGTGGTAGTGGGTGAGGACGACCCGCCGTACGGCGTCGGTGCGCAGCCCGAGCCGGCCGATCGCCTCGGCGATCTCCCCGGCCGAGGTGGCGATGCCCGTGTCCACCAGGGTGAGCACACCGTCGTCGTTCCACAGGTACGCCTGCCCGAACGTCAGCCGCAGCAGGTGCAGGCGCCGGTCGACCTCCACGACCTCCATCGCGGGACCCCCCTCTCATCAGCACGGATGTCAGGGAACAGGTAACCGGTCCGCTCATGGCACTGTCCAACATCCATGGGACCGCGGATTGACAACCGATGGTTGTCGATGCAGGGTCTGGGCGTGGAAGCAGACGTTTCCGGCGTACGCGCCTTCATCGCGACCGCCGAAGAACTGCACTTCGGCAGGGCCGCAGCGCGCATGTTCATCACCCAGCAGGCGTTGTCGAAACGCGTCCGCAGGCTGGAGGACGCCCTCGGCACGCCGCTGTTCGATCGGACCACCCGGTCCATCGAGCTGACCGCCGCCGGAAGGCGGTTCCTGCCCCTGGCCGTGGCGGCGGTGGCGGCGTTCGACGAGGCCGTGGGGGCGGTCCGCGTGGCGGACAGCCCCGTCCGCGTGGACGTCTACGACGAGCGCTTCACGCCCCTGCGCATGGTCAGGGAGGCGAGCGAGCGCGACCCGCGGCTGCGCGTGGAGGTGAGTATGCGGCAGGGGCTCGCGGTGGCGCTGCCGGCGCTGCGCCGCCAGGAGATCGACGCGGCCTTCGGACGGGCGCGCGACCTGCCGTGGCCGGAAGAGCTGGCCCAGCGGCTGGTCCACCTGGAGCCCCTGGCCGCGTTCGTCCCGGAGGATCACGCGCTCGCGCACCTGAGGGAGCTGCGGCCCGCCGACCTGCGGGCGGGCGGCATCGCGATGCCCGACCCGGCGGGCGCCGCCGAATGGCGCGCCTACCTGAGACGCCTCGCCGACCGTCTCGGC
>NZ_JBSFGJ010000487.1:0-6605 GCF_053596515.1 Nonomuraea sp. NPDC001684 | reverse complement strand
CCTTGCGGCGCATGGCCTCGGCCATGCCGACCGCGTGGATCGTCTGGGTGGCCAGCGGCGTGCACTGGGGGGCGACGCGCGTGGCGGCGGGGTCGTAACCGCAGTGCCAGCCGCCGCGCAGCAGCGTGAGCACCTCGACCGGGTCGAGGCCGCGGGAGACGAGCGCGACCGAGTCGCGGTAGGTGGGGAACAGCCAGTCGTCCTCGCGCAGCGCGAGCACGCCGGCGATCTGGCAGGCCTCCTGGCCGCGGCTGGAGGGGTAGACGGCCAGCCGGCCCTGCTTGGTCAGCGCGGTCGCCTGACGGTCGAAGCGGCGGCCCAGGACCATCCGCCGGTACGCCTCCACCAGGTGCTCCCCGGCGGGCTCCGCGTACCCGGCGGGCGGCTCGACGGCGGTGCCGTCCTCGGCGACGAAGCGCACCGGCTCTGGTGAGGGCAGCAGGCCGTCGACCGTCTGGGGACTCCTCCTCACGGACATGGCGACGCTCACTTTCTCTGGACGTTTGTGAGGGAAAGCGTCCGCTTCCGAGGCCATCCGTTCAAGACATCAGGCATGATGAGCGACAAACGGCTTTATATGGGACTAATGGAGGGCCAATTGTCAGCCAACGAGGGCGTCGAGGGCGGCTGGCCGGGACGTTCGGCAGCAAACCTGGACGGAGTGGACCGGGCGATCATCGCCGAGTTGCTGCGCGACGGCCGGATGTCGATGCGCACCCTGGCCGAACGCGTGCACGTCTCGCGCGCCAACGTCTACGCCCGGCTCACCCGGCTGATGGACGACGGCGTGATCACCGGCTTCACCGCCGAGCTGGCGCCGCACCGGGCGGGCCTGGGCACCAGCGCGTACGTGTCGGTGACGATCGAGCAGAACTCCTGGCGCCAGGTCACGGCACGGCTGCGCGAGACTCCGTACGTGGAGCACTTCGCCATGGTCGGCGGCGACTACGACGTCCTGGTGCTGGTCAGGACGCCGGACAACGCCGCGCTGCGGCACGTCGTGCTGGAACGCATCCAGGACATCCCGGGGGTGCGGGCCACCCGGACCTGGCTGGTGTTCGAGGAGGCCCGCGGCCGGGGCGCGGAATGGGGGGCCCACGACAGCTGAGCCCCCACTCCGAGCCCCCACTCCGAGCCCTCGTTCAGCGCCCTCGTTCAGCGCCCTCGTTCAGCGCCCTCCGAAGGTCGGCCTGCGCTTGGCGAGGAACGCCTCCACCGCGCCCGCGTGGTCGGCGGTGCGTCCGAGGCGGGCCTGCGCGCGGGCCTCCTCGGCGAGCACCGCGCCGAGGCCCTGCTCCCACCCCTGCGCGATGAGCCGCTTGGACTCGGCGTAGGCCGCGGTCGGCCCGGCCGCCAGCCGGGCGGCCAGCTCGCGTCCCGCCATGCACACCTCGGCCCCGGGCACCACCCGCCCCGACACGCCCCACGCGACCGCCTGCGCGGCCCCGAACGGCTCGCCGAGCAGCACCAGCTCCTTGGCCCTGGACTCGCCGACCGCCCGCGTCAGCGTCGCCGACAGGCCGGAGTCGCAGGTGAGCCCGATCCCCGTGAACGCCGTGGCCAGCTTGGCGTCCTCGGCCAGGACGCGCAGGTCGCAGGCGAGCGCGAAGGCCAGCCCGGCGCCCACGCAGGCGCCGTTGACGGCGGCGACGACCGGCTTGGGCATCGTGGCCAGGAGCCGGACGACCGGCGCGTAGTCCGCCTCGACGGTGTCGAAGGCGTGACCGGGGTCGGCGCGCAGGGCCTCGGCGTGCTCGGCGAGGTCCTGGCCGACGCAGAACGCGCGGCCCGCGCCGGTCAGCAGCACGGCCCTGACCGAGTCGTCGGCGGCGACCTCCTCCAGCGCCCGGCGCAGGGCCTGCTTGAGCCCGTCGTTCAGCGCGTTGCGGTGGTCGGGACGGTTGAGCGTCACGACGGCCACGGCGCCGTCGCGTTCGAGCAGGACCGGGGTGTCGTCCACGTCAGCCCTCCGGCCAGGTCTTGGCCACCAGGGTCAGCACGTCGTACGTGGCGACCGGGACGCCGTCCTGGTTGGTCACGGTGGCGTCCCAGCGCACCTCGCCGTAGTCGGCGCCGCTGCGCGGCGTGATCTGCTTGACGGTCAGCGCGACGGCGATGGCGTCGCCGGCCTTGACCGGGGTGAGGAAGCGCAGCCCGTCGACGCCGAAGTTGGCCAGCACCGGGCCGGGCGCCGGGTCCACGAACAGCCCGGCGGCCAGGGACACCACCAGGTAGCCGTGCGCGACGATGCCGCCGAACAGCGGGTTGCGGGCGGCGGCCTCGGGGTCGGTGTGGGCGTAGAAGGTGTCGCCGGTGAACTCGGCGAAGTGCTCGATGTCGGCGAGCGAGACCGTGCGCGGCGCGGAGGCGATGGTGTCGCCCACCCGCAGCTCGGCCAGCGACTTGCGGAAGGGGTGGACGCCGGAGTCGGCGCGGGCCGAGCCGGTCGTCCAGCGGCCGGTGATCGCGGTGAGCTGGTCCGGCGAGCCCTGGACGGCGGTGCGCTGCATGTGGTGCAGGACGCCGCGCACGCCGCCCAGCTCCTCGCCGCCGCCGGCCCGCCCGGGGCCGCCGTGGACGAGGACCGGCAGCGGCGAGCCGTGCCCGGTGGACTCCTTGGCGTCGTCGCGGTCGAGGACCAGGACCCGGCCGTGCCAGGGCGCGAGCCCGAGCACGACGGACCGCGCCACCTGCGGGTCGTGGGTGGCGACGGAGGCGACCAGGCTGCCCTTGCCGCGCGCGGCAAGGGCGACCGCCTCCTCGACGCCGTCGTAGGCGAGCACGGTCGCGACCGGCCCGAACGGCTCCACGTCGTGCGGCTCGGCGGCGCCGGGGCGGGCGCGCAGCAGCAGCGGGGTCATGAACGCGCCGCGCTCGGGGTCGCCCTCCAGCAGGGACGCGCCGCGCGGGTCGCCGTGGACGACCTCCGCGCCGGCCCGCAGCGCCTCCACCGCCTTGCGCACCTCCTCGCGCTGGCCCAGGCTGGCCAGCGGGCCCATGCGCACGCCGGGGTTGCGCGGGTCGCCGACGGTGATCGACGCCAGGCGCGCGGCCAGCGCCTCGGTCACCTGGTCCGCCAGGTTCGCCGGCACGAGCACGCGGCGGATGGCCGTGCACTTCTGGCCCGCCTTGACCGTCATCTCGGTGACGACGCCCTTGACGAACAGGTCGAACTCCGGATCGTCCGGGCGCACGTCGGGGCCGAGGATCGAGCAGTTGAGCGAGTCGGCCTCGACGCCGAGCACGACGCCGCCGTCGAGCACGTTCGGGTGGCGGCGCAGGATGCCGGCGGTGTGGGCCGAGCCGGTGAAGGCGACGGAGTCCTGGACGGTCAGCTCGTCGAGCAGCCCGTCGGGGCTGCCGGCCAGGAGCTGGAGCGTCCCCTCCGGCAGGATGCCGGACACGATGATCTGCCGGACGGCCAGCTCGGTGAGGTAGGCGGTCTGGGCGGCGGGCTTGACGATCGAGGGCAGCCCGGCGAGGAAGGCCGGGGCCAGCTTCTCCAGCATGCCCCAGACGGGGAAGTTGAAGGCGTTGATCTGCACGGCGACGCCCGGCCGCGAGGTGTAGAGGTGCTGGCCGGCGAAGGTGCCGCCCTTGCCCAGGCGCTCCAGGCCGCCGTCGAGGAAGACGGTGTCGTTGGGCAGCTCGCGCACGCCCTTGCTCGCGTAGCTGAACAGGGTGCCGATGCCGCCGTCGACGTCGACCATGGTGTCGCGGGAGGTGGCGCCGGTGCGCGTGGACAGGGCGTACAGCGCGTCCTTGCCTTCGAGCAGGTGCTTGGCCAGCGCCTTGAGCAGGGCGGCCCGCTCGTGGAAGGTCAGGGCCCGCAGCGCCGGGCCGCCGGTGTCCCTGGCGTGCCTGACCATGGCCGCGACGTCCAGCCCCCGGCTGGAGATCCGCGCGACCTCCTCGCCCGTCGCGGCGTCGAGCAAGGGTTCCCCGTCGTCCGACGCGCGGAACCATCGTCCGGCGGCGTAGCTCTCCAGCAGCGCGCTCACGCTGTCTCCTCTCTTGCGCGGAAGCCCCGACTCATGCAACCGTATTACTGACCGAGCGATAAGTAAATAAGACCGATGTCTCGGAGGGACGATGACCACCACGCCGGCGGAGCCGGACCTGGAGGAGCGGCTGCAGTCCGCCTTCGACGCGACCATCGCGGGTCACGACCGGATCGAGCCCCGCGACTGGATGCCGGAGGCGTACCGCAGGACGCTCGTCCGCCAGATCGCCCAGCACGCGCACTCCGAGATCATCGGCATGCAGCCGGAGGGCGAGTGGATCGGGCGCGCGCCGTCGCTGCGCCGCAAGGCGATCCTGCTGGCCAAGGTGCAGGACGAAGCCGGGCACGGCCTCTATTTGTACTCCGCGTGCGAGACGTTGGGCGTCTCCCGCGCCGAGCTGACCGAACTCCTTCTGTCCGGGAAGCAGAAATACTCCTCGATCTTCAACTACCCGACGCTGTCCTACGCCGACGTCGGCACGATCGGCTGGCTCGTGGACGGCGCCGCGATCTGCAACCAGGTGCCGCTGTGCCGCACCTCCTACGGCCCGTACGGGCGCGCGATGATCCGCATCTGCAAGGAGGAGTCCTTCCACCAGCGGCAGGGCTACGAGCTGCTGATGACGATGATGCGCGGCACGCAGGCCCAGCGGGAGATGGTCCAGGACTCGGTCAACCGGTTCTGGTGGCCCTCCCTCATGATGTTCGGCCCGCCCGACGACCGCTCCCCCAACAGCGAGCGCTCGATGGCCTGGGGCATCAAGCGCAACTCCAACGACGAGCTGCGCCAGAAGTTCGTCGACATGACGGTCCCGCAGGCCAAGGCGCTCGGCGTCACGCTGCCCGACCCCGACCTGCGCTGGAACGAGGAGCGCGGGCACCACGACTTCGGGCAGCCGGACTGGTCGGAGCTGGCCGCGGTCATCCGCGGCGACGGGCCGTGCAACGCCCAGCGGATGCGCCACCGCCGCGCCGCCCACGAGGACGGCGCCTGGGTGCGCGAGGCCGCGTCGGCGTTCGCGAGCCGCACGGCTGCCGGGGCGGGCGCCCGATGAGCGCCGACCGGCGGGAATGGCCGCTGTACGAGGTGTTCGTCCGGGTCAAGCGCGGGCTCAACCACGTGCACGTCGGATCGCTGCACGCCCCCGACGACGCGATGGCCCTGCGGCACGCCCGCGACGTCTACACCCGGCGCAACGAGGGCGTGAGCATCTGGGTCGTGCGCTCCGACGCCATCACCGCCTCCAGCCCGGACGAGAAGGACCCGCTGTTCGCGCCGAGCGGCGACAAGGTCTACCGGCACCCGACGTTCTACGACATCCCGGGCGACGTCCCGCACATGTGAGAGGGGGTCCAGCGTGAGCGATGACCACGAGAGCATCTTCGACGGCCTGACCGGCGGGGACTCCGCGCAGTGGGCGTTCGGCACGGACTTCGAGGACCCGCTGGCGGGCGTGGACACCACCGTGCCCGACGGGGTCGGCTCCGCCGAACTGGCCGCGTACTGCCTCATGCTCGGCGACGACGCGCTGGTGATGTCGCAGCGGCTCACGGAGTGGTGCAGCCGCGCCCCCGACCTGGAGGAGGACATCGCGCTCGCCAACGTGGCGCTCGACCTGCTCGGGCAGGCGCGCCTGCTGCTGGCGCGGGCGGCCGCGGCCGACCCCGGCGTGGTGCCCGCGCTGCCCGAGGGCTCGCCGGTGCCGCCGGAGGACGCGCTGGCGTTCTTCCGCGACGCCGGGCAGTTCAGGAACGTGTGGCTGGCCGAGGTCGAGAACGGCGACTTCGCGCACGTCGTCGTGCGCCTGCTGCTGTTCTCGACGGCCCGGCTGGCGCTGCTGGAGCGGCTGTCGGCGAGCGCGGACACGGTGCTGGCCGCCGTCGCCGCCAAGGGCGTCAAGGAGGTCGCCTACCACCGGGACTGGGCGGGCCGCTGGTTCCTCACCCTGGCCCAGGGCACCGAGGAGTCGCGCCGCCGGCTCGACGCCGCGCTCGGCGAGCTGTGGCCGCTGCTGGCCGAGCTGGTCACCGCGCATCCCGTCGAGCTCGCGCTCGCCCGTTCGGGCGTCGCCGTGGAGGCCGCCGCGCTGCGCGCCGACGTGGACGCCGTGCTCAGCCAGGTGCTGACGGTGAGCGACGTCCCCCGCCCGGCCCTCGAAGACCGACGGGACGACGACAGGCCGGGCGGCGGCCGGGACGGCGTTCACACCCCGGCGCTGGCCGACCTGCTCGCCGACATGCAGTCGGTCGCCCGCGCCCACCCGGCAGGCCGCTGGTGACCGCCGCCGAGCACGCCGGCCCCGCGCCCGGGGACGCCCGCGAGCGCGCCGCCCGGGTCGCGGAGCGGGTGCGGGACCCGGAGATGCCGATGCTCACCCTGGCCGACCTCGGCGTGCTGCGCGGCGTCGAGCTGCGGCCGGGCCCGGACGGCGAGGTCGTGGTCGCCTCGATCACCCCGACGTACACCGGCTGCCCGGCCATGGCGACCATGCGCGACGACCTCGTCCAGGGGCTGCGGGCGGCGGGTTTCCCGCGGGTCGAGGTGCGGGTCGTGCTCGACCCGCCGTGGTCGGGCGAGTGGATCTCCGAGCGCGGCCGGGAC